>JACDAE010000044.1 GCA_013695595.1 Ktedonobacteraceae bacterium
GGCACGGCGTGGCGATCCAGGAGCATTTGGAGCCATGGGAATTACACTCTCGGTCACATCGGCATCAGCGGTGGCAACCGAAACGGCCTCAACAGCGCCGATCCAGGAGAACAAGCCAGTCGCCAGACGCCCAGTGACTGGCAACGCGAAGGTCGTTGAGTTAGATTTATAGCCATGGTTCAGCCGAAAAAGGCTTCATCCGTTGAAGCGGGAGCTGCGGTGCAAACCCTCAGCGAGGCCATGAGACACAGGATTGTAGCGCGTTGAAGAGAGAATGAGCAATGAGTAATGAGCAGTGAAGGAGATTGCCGTGGAAAACGACGTGAAGAATGCCTTAGAGAGCGATACTCAACAAATGGATGAACAAAATGAGCAAGAAATGACCTGGGAAGAGATCTTCGATGGTGTTCCTCGTGCCCCTGGTACAGAAACGGCACAAGAACGGCACAAGCAATTGCGTGCGCAAGGCAATATGACGCAGGAAGAGGAGGAAGAGTTGAATGTACTCTTTTACACCATCTATCCTCAGTTTTGTCCCGAAGCATGCGAGAAGAGGCAGAGCGGTAAGGAACATCTGAAACAGACTTCGTTGCGGGGCACAGAAATGAGCGACCGTCAATGTGAGATTACCCTCACACTCTTGTTGCTTGAAGTCTTCTGGTATTGGATAACCCTGCTTCATTGTGGCATAACCTTTCACGGATTTGTTGGATGTCTGTTCGTAGTGTGTTGGTGCTTGCTTATCAATCATGTAGCGAACAGAAAAGACTCTTTGTAGGGAGTCAGCCAGTCGTGCCAATGGTTCCAACACATCACACAACTGGTTCAAGCGATACGAGGACCGCAGAGAATTTCTATCATCGCAGTCCTCTTTCTAAAAGAATGACAAGAAATCAGGAGGCATGATATGAGAAAACGTGGACAGACTTCGACGCCTGCACAATCCGTGGTACCGATTCAACTGCTGACCATACCAGAGGTTGCGCGGCGCTTGAGTGTCGGGCGTACCAAAGTCTATGGGCTGATCAGGAACGATGGACTCCCGGCGGTTACCGTTGGAAGTGCGATGCGCATAGCGGAGCCATCTCTTCAAAAATGGATACAGGATCATGAGCGTGTTTCCTAGACACGTGGTCGACGGTAGTATCGGATGACAGGACTGAGGGAATCTTTTACCCTCCCTCAGCCTCCTCCACTAAGAGAAAAGAGGACATATATGAAGAAGAGTCTTGACCTGGCACTGGATATGATCAACAGCCTGCTCCAACAAGAACAGAAAGCGGGACGTGTGAACGGCCTCAATGATATTGCGGATAGCCAGCATCGTCGCGCTGCAATTGATCATCATTGGCAGGCGATACAGACCGAACTGGCCTCGATAGACACCCAGATCCGAGATCTTCCCAGGCTTCCACCACAAGAGCAGATCATCTGGGCACAATCAGTTCTTACGCTGCGGGGTCTTGCCTTTCTGGAATTGGACACGACGGGCTTAGATGATCAGGATGAAATCGTTCGCTTTACCCTCATCGACAGCACCTTCCAGACCATCGACGACTTCCTGATCAAACCCAAGAGCCGTCAATTAAGCCAGGGAGCAAGTCGTGTAAACGGGATTACACCAGAACAGTTGGAGCGGGAAGGGATTGCGATAGAGGAGGCATGGGAACGCATTCAAGCGGCACTCCGTGGACACTATGTTGTTAGCTACAGCCAGGAGTGGGACATCCAACGTCTGCAAAAGACAGCCCGCCGCCACAATTTAGAGCCAGTCATGGTGATTGGGGATGATCTGCAGCACCATACCTTCCTCTCCTACCATCGCGAATACAACCTCACGCTAGCAAGCATTTGTGAGCGGATCGGCCATCCTTTGCCAGAATATCCCAATCAAACCAGTCTCGATCGTGCGCAAGGGCAAGTCCACGTGCTGACAGCGATGGCGAACGCGGTAACGGATGTGCGACCTGGAAAAACAAAGGGTACCAGTATCGGGAGTGACGTTGATCTCGACACTGACGCTCTTGGCGATTTAGACAGCCATCCATTTTAGAGTTCTCTCGAAAACTTTGTTCTGCGTGAAAAGAAAGGACGCCACGATGGACATTGATCTTGCAACTTTACTCAATGCAGATCGCACAGTTTTTAAAATCAATCCTGATGATAGAGAAACGCCTGCAAATATTAGCGTTGCGGATTTGAAAGAGATGGCCCTGGCTATTAACGTAGGAAATGATCGCATCAAGGGCTTATATAAAGACCTCCAGCAAGCCGAAGCGCGGATCGATGGTCTGGAACATAGTCTACGCGCCATTGCTGACTACCATTTTTAGTTTAACTGAGAATAGAGGAAG
>JACDAE010000064.1 GCA_013695595.1 Ktedonobacteraceae bacterium
GCTGCGGCGGGCTTATAAATCGCGCCCCTACACCATAGGCATGGTTTGCAATTTTTGTGCCTTTATTCAATGATTACCTATGGTGTAGGGGCGCGATTTATAAGCCCGCCGCAGCCCATTTACAAAATCGCGCCCATTATATCAAACAGCCAGAGAAACGCGCACCACAATAGCCGTAATATTGTCAGGGCCGCCATTCTCGTTAGCACGCTCGACAAGGCGTTTCGCACTCTCTTCAGGAGGATATTGCTCGACGATGGAGCGCAGTTCGTCCTCTTCAACAAGTGACCAGAGTCCGTCGGTACAGAGAAGCAAGACATCACCATCCTGTACCGTCTCTGAAGCAACATACACATCTACATCTGACTTTGTGCCAAGACAACGCGTAATCATATTGCGTTTTTCATGTGAGCGAGCCTGCTCTTTGGTCAGTAAGCCTGCATGCACCTGTTCAGCCACCCAGGAATGATCCTGCGCAATCTGCATTATCTTCTCCGCTCGCATAATGTAAGCAAAGCTATCCCCTGCATTGGCAACATACACATGGGTATCCTGCAAAACTACAGCAACACACGTCGTACCCATACCTCCTTGGACTTTCTCATCCTCCATTGCATCCTGAAATTTTTCACCATTTTTCTTCCAGATGAGTGTGTTGGCATTTTCGACAGACCGGCGCAGTGATGCAGTAATATCTTCGTCTGTATCTTGATAATAGGTATCGCGGATCGTATTCACCGCCAGTTCACTCGCCACTTCCCCCAGTGTATGGCCTCCCAGACCATCGGCAACCACAAAGAGTGCACCCTTCTTTGCCATTATCTGCGCATCTTCGGGCACATAAGAGATCATATTATCTTCGTTACTGGGACGGCGTCCAATATCTGTACGCAGGGCAACATCAAGGTTAAGCAGTGCATTTGTCATAAGAGACTCCTTTTCTAAACCCAACAGTGATTTACAGAATGCCATTGACGCTTTCCAATGTTCAACACATACTGAGGTAACCAGATCGGGGAGCACAAGACCCCACAAATGGAGAGCGCTCCAACCTCCTTGCTCTTGCTCTTCGCGATAATAGTCACGAAAAGTCTGCACCATTTCGTGCCCATAAGCACGTCTAAACGATGCAGGATAGAGCCAGAGCAACACACGATAAAAGCGTTCGGCAGATGAGGACGTGCGTAGAGGCTGTGTTGTCACATTGCACCTCCCGCTGATCCTGTCCCACCAAGCAGATGTTTAAACTGAGCAACATGCACCAGCTGAGCCAGACGCTGCGCCTCGGCCTGAGCTACACGTAGCCCAAAACTGGTCAACCGATAGTAACGTCGGCGCTCATCATCCAATATCGGATCAGGTCGCTCACCCGATGCTTCAATCAATCCTTCCGCTAACATGCGCTTAATCGAGCCATAAAGCGTTCCAGGCCCCATACGCATTTTTCCATCCGTCCTTAGGGCGATCTCCTGCATAATGCCATAACCATGGCGCTCACTATCCGCAAGAGCAAGCAGGATGTGAAAGACGGCTGGCGTAAGTGGCAAGAGCGCCTCCGGTTCGCGCGTCTCTTTGTTCATGTCACCTCCAGGTAGTATATCCGTGACAGATATATCTGTCACGGATATACTACCTGATAACAACGCATTTGTCAATGGCCTGACCCTTACATAAGTTTGACGACAGCAAAAAAACGAGATAGACTACCAGTAAGAAGATACATCGATAAAGTGAAGGATAACGATATGAACAGATGGCATGTACAAATATATACTTCATCTCGACGTTATGTGCGTACGCTGACGTTCAGTGGACTTTTACTTTGCGTCTTTTTACTCAGCGCGTGTGGACAAACGACCATGCAGAATGCTGGTATCGCAGCAAAAAATAGCATACCCACGCCTGCAATTAACACCTCCTTGCAAAATGAGGGAGATATGCAACTCCAGGCATTTCAACAATGGATCAGCTTAATGCAGCGTTATAAGGGAGATGTGACCTCCTATCAGCAACAATATACCAGTGATCAGCAGGCTCTTCATACGGCCACCAACAGCACAGCCTACCAGACAGCATTGAAGACGCTGAATACACATGTCTCCGCAATACAGCTTCCCACATTGAAAACTGAGAGCAACTCTCTGTTGCAAACGCTCCAACAGGGTGTAACCGGCTTCGGAAAACAGCATACTTTTTATGACTCCTACGATAATAAAACCTACCCGCGTGGCTATGAATATGGTTCAGCAAATGGAGCCACCAGTGCATTATGGTTACGGGGTGAATTGACAGATGCCAAAACGCTTGCAGACTACCAGCAGACCATCGAAGATTTGAACATGAATTTAAGCAACTTTCACGCGATGGTGGCAGATTTTGGCGATAAGACTCCCTATAATCAGGTTCATCGCACCGATATGCAGTTGCTGCAACAAAATAACTATATGAAATCCAACACGGTTGTCGTCTCTCTCGCTGAACAGGCGCTACGTGTTTATACAAATGGAAAGTTAGCCCACTCATTCCAGGTCACCACTGGTCAGCCAGATCTGCCCACGCCTCCGGGCACATGGTGGGTTGAGGGGAAAAAAGCTCCGACCGAGTTTAAAGCGGATGTCCCACAATCTTCTCCAAACTGGTATCCACCCACACCGATCAACTATGCCATGCAATTTCATAGCAATGGCTATTTCTTGCATGATAGCTGGTGGCGCAGTGAATACGGTCCTGGCACCAACTTTCCACACCTCGATCCAGGTGGTTCACAGTATTCGTTGCATGGTTCGCATGGGTGTGTGAACATGTCAAAAGATGATGCCGCCTGGTTGTACAAATTCGTCAAAGTGTATACAAATATCCTTATATAC
>JACDAE010000069.1 GCA_013695595.1 Ktedonobacteraceae bacterium
AGTAGTTGGCCTGGAAGTTGGTGCCGACGACTACGTGACCAAACCATTTGGTCGTCGCGAGTTGCTGGCACGCGTCCGGGCCTTACTGCGCCGGGTTGATTATCCTGCCGCCGACGATCATCGCCCCTCAGATCAAGTTCAGGAAGTGCGTCCAGTCAACCGGGAACTTGTTGCTGGTCCGCTCAGCATTGATCTGGCCGGTCGGCGTGTGAACTGCCGTGGGCAGGAAATGGAATTGCAGCCTAAACAGTTCGAGTTGCTCACTTATCTTGTGCGCAATCGTGGAACTGTCCTTACACGCGATCAGCTCTTACACAACGTCTGGGGTTATGACTATGCTGGTGATACGCGTACCGTCGATGTCCATGTACGCTGGCTGCGTGAAAAGCTGGAGGAAGATCCAGCCAATCCAAAACTGATCCAGACCGTGCGCGGCGTTGGATACGTGTTTCGCTGGTAAATCCGTAATTTTCCAACTCAGGTTTAGCAATAACGCTCCTACAATAGAGGCTCCCGCCTTTTTGTTTATGATAATGGAAAATTCTGATTTTTAAGCGTTTCATAAAGGCGGGACGGCGCACATGAGGTTGGACCCATGTGCGGTAACGAGCTTATTGTGTCAAAGGTCGATCGCTGGTCATAAACTCGTAACGCTGATATCCGCTCATTTGTTGTATCCTCTGTCTTATCCTCACGTGATGCTGATCTTACTATACACCCGATGGAACGTCTCTGTCTACGTTCTGTGTAGATGGTACCAACATCACGTCGAGGCTTTTGGATGCCTTCAGGTAGAAGTTCTCGATGGTATCTTACACTCTTCCCGTCTCAATCCACCTTGCCCAATCAGAGCGGCCATTCTCTCGTGCAACATTCGCGACCTTCTCCCAATCGTATGGTACTTGCACATGCTCTACCTGCCAGACACTCCCTACTTTGTGCAGAATAGCATATCTTGCATGTGGACTACCGGTTTCCATCCCATGCGGCAAAGGGAGGTCCGAAGTGTAAGCAGGCATCCCGACACTTCCAGGATTTATGACAAGTTTTCCTGGTGGGAGAAAGATGGTGCGAGGTATGTGACTGTGCCCACTCAGAATAACTGGCTGGTCAATATGCGCTAATGCCGTTGCAATATCTGTTGTACTGCGTAAGAAGACTCCATGATCTGTGACTTCTTCAAGAAGATAGGTTTCATCGGCTGCGAGATCGCCATGAAATAGATATAGCTCGTTTGCAACGACTGCCGTTGCTGGAAAACTTCTCACCCATTCCAGATGTGCTGGTTTCAGATGCTCCAATGTGTATGTCGTTGCTGCCGAAGGGCGCTCTGGAGGTGCGAGTAGCACGCGGTCATCATTTCCCTGAATAGTGAGCAGGTTGAGATCGATCAACCGATCCGCAGTACCAGCAGGATCGAGCGGCCCCAGGAGGCAATCTCCCAGATTCACTATCTGCTGAATGTTTTTATACTCAATATCACGTAGAACGGCATCCAGTGCCCAGCTATTACCGTGAATGTCTGCGATAATTGCGAGTGGAAAATCTGTCATGACTATTTTCCTGCATCTATATTTTGTTGAGCATCAGCGTTTCTCTGAGCATTGTTTGCTCTATCAAAATCACTAAGATTTGACCCTGCTTTTAACCAGAGCCATAACGGACGGGCAACAAACAAGAAAATCCCGACGACATAGAAGCAGACAGTAGCAATGGTTGGTCCGAATAAAAATCCAATAACTGGTACACCAACAAAAAACAAAAAAAGATAAGCCACAATAGTAATAACAATCTGCTTTAAACAGCCCATAAAAAAATCCTTTCTGCGTCGTTATTTTAAACCATTTATTCTATAAAATTAGGATAAAAATATTATATCAAAGATAGAGAAAAAATCAAAAAAAGTGATTTTTTAATAAATCTGATCTGTTGTATACACAGTAGTCTTATAACATAATGAAACCCAAAAAACGAGAAAACTATTTACAAGAACATCTAAAAGAGGAGGTTGAGGCTGGTACGCTCTGGATCAACGATCCCTTGACGGATAACGATGCCGGGCCATTCGGTGGTTTTAAAATGTCAGGTGTAGGGAGAGAATTGGGCGAAGAGGGATTGGATGAAGTCCGTGATATGAAACATGTGCACTGGGATTTTGAAGGAACCGCCAGGCCATGGGGGTATCCATATGGCAAAAAATAGGAGCATCCCAATTATTGGGTACTATTCCTCTTCGTCCTTGATCCTTGCAATCGTCTCTTTGAGTTGCTGATAAACGGTATCGAGGTGTTCTGGCATGACTTTAATATCGGCAACCACTGGCATGAAATTTGTATCACCATTCCAGCGGGGAACGATATGGTAATGCATATGATCGGCAAATCCGGCACCCGCGACTTTGCCCTCATTAATACCCATATTGAAGCCATCTGGATTCATCGCCAGGCGTAGGGCCTTTAACGCGAGTTGTGCTTGTGCCATTAGCTCTGCAAGCGTATCTGCATCAAATAACGAGATAGAACCTGCATGTTTGAATGGTGCTATCATCAAATGCCCATTATTGTAAGGGTATTTGTTAAGCATCATAAAACAGCGTTCACCTCGATAGAGAATATGATACTCTTCATCGCTATTGGCCGCAGGTTGGGTACAGAATATGCACCCCGGTGGAGGAGGAGTCTTCGGAGTAATGAAGGCCATGCGCCAGGGTGCCCATAAATTTTCCATACAAATCCTTCTTAAAAAGACGCTTGTTCTTGCAGAGTTTCTATACAACCAGCATTCGTATTTTGCCCGTTTTGCATAGAAGGTGTGGCTTGTTCTGGCAATGGTATCCATTCCTGCGCCCAGGCATGAATGGCATCCACAACTGGTTTAAGTGCACGCCCTTTTTCTGTCAGTTGATACTCAACGCGTACAGGAATCTGGGGATATACGATGCGCTGCACAATGTTTTCTGTCTCTAGTTCGCGCAAACGATCACTCAGCACACGATCAGAAAGCCCTTCCACTAGAGAAGTCAATTCGCAGAAGCGGCGTGGACCCTCTAGAAGCGCGTTTAGCAACAATCCTGTCCAGCGCTTCCCAAGCAATTGTGCTGCATGTTCATAACGGGGACAGTTTTGATTCATAGATGTAGAAGATGATGTTGATTCGATGGGCCTCGTCGCCATGTGAGCCTGCCATTTCCTGTTTGTTGTTCACAGGGAACTGTATATAAAGACGCCTAATTCTAACTTGCCTTAGTATAGCACGCTTTTTCATCTAAGGCAAGTAGCGGTACGTATAAAAAGTAAGCAAGGATGTAACATAGTTGTCTTGTTCAAGATATCGTTTCATTTATAGAACATATGAAGACCCTGAATAGCCTACCTTGATAAGCCATGCAGGGTCCTTACCTATGGAACAGCGTCTTGGAGTATACTATTCTTTGCTGACTATGTTGATAGGCTGTTTATTGATTGCATTTGGAAGAAGATATGCTACAGGTTGATCTTGAAACCCATCTCAATACATTTCATCTCTCATTGAGCTTCTCCGCTGAACCAGGGAAAACGACGGTGTTGTTAGGAGAGAGCGGCTCTGGGAAAACGACGGTATTACGGGTTCTTGCCGGTTTGCTCCATCCTCAACATGGACGCATCTCTCTGGATGAAACCCTTTATTTTGATAGCAAGATGCGTATTGTGGTGCCACCTCAGCAGCGTCCATTTGGGTATGTCTTCCAGGACTATGTGCTTTTCCCGCACCTGAGTGTGTTCGAGAATGTAGCCTTTGGCCTCCGGGCACAGCACCTCTCACGCTCGCTTATTCGTCAACGGGTTGGTGAAGCTCTGGATCAGGTTCACTTGAATGGATTTGATCAACGCCGTCCCATGCAACTCTCAGGAGGCCAACAGCAACGGGTAGCTATCGCGCGCGCGCTAGCGCTGCAACCAGTCCTCTTGCTCCTGGATGAACCACTCTCAGCACTTGATGTGCAGACGCGCCGCGAGGTACGTCATGAATTACGCCACATCCTTGCTGAAGTGGGCATCACCACGATTCTTGTTACCCATCAATATCTGGAAGCGCTGGTCTTCGGGCAGCAAATACTTGTACTCGATGCAGGGAAAGTGGTTCAGAGGGGTGAGCAGCGCGATCTACTGACATACCCTCGTTCTTCATATGTGGCCGAATTAATAGGCATTAACTTTTTTCGCGGTCATCTTGTGCGTCAGGAAACGAATGCATTATACGCTATCCAATTACAAAATGGTGCTCAATCAGTTGAGATCATAGCTGCGTTAAAAGAACATCTGCCAACAGAAAAAGTACCCACCATTGGCGAAGATGCCTATGTTATTGTTGATCCGCGTAGCATCACACTTTATCAGAATCCCCCAGAAAGCTCAGCGCGAAACGTCTTTCGTGGCGAGATTGTGCAAATGTTGCGGTTGGGCCTATCTCCCCTACATGATGACGAGCGTGTTCGCGTCAGTATTTTGCTAAACGAGAGCATGCCACCCCTGACTGCTGAGATCACTGAAACTTCGGCTGCCCGTATGCAATTGCACGATGGTAAGATCATTTATGCCTCATTCAAAGCCACAGAAGCCAGTGTTTACACGTGAACTCTACTCATGAACAGTCTCGCTCTCCCAGCGACTGGTTGTGGGGAGTACTTGTTTCAAGGCTGCGGCGAGTCCATCGATATCGGTAATGTCATCGCGGTAGACTGCCCACGCTTTCGCTTTTTGCTGTGGCGAGGTGACTTGACGATAGGCAATTACACTAATACGTTTCCCATTAGGGAAAAACTCTTCTTTAATACGTGTCAGTTCTTCCCAGGGAATCGAGATGATCTCACCATTACCACTTCGTTTGATCAATGCAGCCGGCCCTAGTTCAATCGTAAAGGGAACGGGTGCGACGATGCGTAGATAGAGAATGAAGCCAGTGATGAAGAGAATTGCGGCGATAGTACTACCGACAGCAGATGCTCCCTGATGAATTGCAATCCAGAGTACTAATGCTGTAATGCCCAGCAGCCCTAACAATGTAACAATCTTTTTAAATAAACTAAGGCCTGGCCCAATAAAAATTTGACCTTGCGCTGTTGGAGATGATGCCATGCGAAACTCTCCGTATTTTTCGTATATAATCTGATACATAGTGTCGCAAACAAGTACCTATATCGTGTATTGTAGCAACAGGAAGAAAGATATGCAATACAGTAATGTGGGACTGCCTTCCTACTATACTTTGCGTCACGGCCTCTGTATGATATACTACACCCGTGTTGTCCCAGTAAGGCTCAATCTTGCTTAGGCGATAGTACTGTAGTCCTGATAATGAGATTGAACGACGATGAAAAGAGGGAGAACAGGCTGTGGAGCATACATCAGATGCATCGACTGGCGCAGGAACTTTCGTTTCCAGGAGAGCTACAGGCAAACTTCTGGCAACGCAAGGATATGTAGTAGGAATCGAAATTAGCGGAAGCGGCGCACGGCAATCAGTTGCCCTAGCAGATTTGAGCGGCAAAATTCTGTATCGCGTTCGACGACCCCTGGAATACATCCCTGATACAGGAACTGTTCTGCACCTTCTTGATGAAATGCTTACCGATGTGACCAGCCCTGAACGCCTCCTCGATGGACGTATTTTGCGCGTGGGCATCTCTGTCGGTGGTCTTGTTGATGCACCTCATGGTGTAGTACGCACACTCTATCACGCTCATGGATGGGATAATTTTCCCCTCCAAGATTATTTTACTGAAAAACTTGCTGTTCCCTGTATAATAGATAACAATGCCAACGCAGCAGCACTGGCCGAAAAGCAGCAAGGGGCCGGGGTTGGCGAACGTGTCATGTTGTATCTGGGCCTTGGACGCGGTATCGGTGGCGCATTATTGATCAACGGGAAAATATATCATGGCACAACGGGAACGGCGGGCGAGATTGGGCATATGGTCGTTAAAGAAAATGGCCCGAAATGTTCCTGCGGAGGTTTTGGTCATCTCGAAGCTGTTGCTTCAGCACAATCCGTTGTGCGTACCATGATTGGCCTATCGGTTGAGTACCCTGAAACAATGAAGGCTATCTATCGTATTACTGATGGAAGAGCTGAACGTATTACTGCTGAACAGGTCTTTCGCCTGGCAGCAGAAGGTGATACAATTGCCTCGCATATCGTTGACGACGTACTAAAATATCTAGGAAATGCTCTTGCAAATATCGTTCTTTTAATCAATCCGAGTATGATCATTCTAGGAGGAGCTTTAGCACAGGCTGGCGAGTTGCTGGTCAATCCCCTATACGCACGTATTCAGGAGTTATGCCCTCCGGCTACAAGCCAATCTCTACGTGTGGTGCAGGGTCGCCTGGGTTCAGATGCGAACTTAGTAGGAGCTGTGACTCTGGCCCTCCAGGATCTTTAAGCTCTATAACAAAAAATGAAAATAGATAGAAATGCTGGTACCGCATTCTGAGTCATCGGTTCCACCGTACCGGCATACGTTTCAGTGTAAGATGATAGTATAACTATACGCTTTTTTGAGGGGTTTATGGCGGAAACAGGCCGAATGATTTCCAGGCGCTACCTGCTACAACGATTGTTAAAGCAGGGGCAGGCTTGTGCAGTGTATCAGGGATTCGATCAGGTATTGCAGCGTTCTGTTACTGTGAAGGTTGCTCCTGCCGAACATATGACTGTGTATCGAGCTGCGCTTCGCGCCACATCTCAATTTTCTCATCAAAATATTATTGGTATTTATGATCTCATTGTCGAACCCGAATATCTTTATCTCGTCCAGGAGTACGTTGATGGAGATGATTTTGCTACATTGCTACAAGTACAACTGACTCCCTATGAAGTAGTAGATATTGGAGTGCAGCTCTGTCAGGCCCTACTCTACGCAGGTTCTTCATCGCGTAAAATATGTCATGGCGACCTTACCCCTGCTTCTGTTCTGCGTGACCGTCGTAAAACGATCCGCGTGAACAATTTTGCCTTGCCAAGCGATCTAAATTATTTTACTGATTGGAGCGTTTTAGGCGGTGATAACATCGCCGTTTCGGATCGTAACTTGCCCTGGGGCCAGATCAGTGAGGCTCGCAGCAGTGACGACACGAGGGCAGTGGCTATATTGCTCTATCAACTCCTGTCGGGACACTCTCCAGGTGTAACTGTTGTCGAACCACCTCTTGACGGGCGCTTACGCTTTTCTCGTAGTGTTCCTGCTGAATTATGTGAAATAGTTGCTCGTTCGATTGTACGTCAACATCCCCAATATATTGGTACCGCTGAGACTCTTCTGGCTGAGTTGAAAGTTCTGGCTGAGGTTCTGGAGCCACCCGCAGTAATATCTGTGGTCGGCCCCATGGCGAATGCTTATCCAACAGATAACATGATTCCTCCTGTTCAGTTTTCGCCGGCATTATCTGCCCCTGGCACCGGAAATCTTGTAACCGCCCTTCCTATGCGTGAAACTGGTCAGACTGGTCTGGGCCTTAGCGCATTCCGTCCCGATGTCAATGTACAGTCACTTCCTATGGAACAGGTGTCTTCTTCTATTCCATCTGCCGACTCGACTATAGCGGATATGCCTGCAAAGTTGATTTCACCTCGTCAGACTGATTATCCTCAATCCCTTAATAGTAGTGGCAAGCCTCAACGGATGAATCTTCCACTTATGATTCTATTTGGCCTTATCCTGTTTGCTCTCTTCTTTGCTGCTGGCTTCTATATAGCTCATGCGCTTCTTTTCCGCGGTTAAGAACATTTTCTCGCCATGTCATTCAGGATAGTGTTATCTCGCCGGTTGCTAGTTGCTGTTGGATCAACTTTGCGTAATATCCATCTTGCCTCAGCAGATCTGCGTGACATCCACGTTCTACAATCTGTCCTTCCGAAAGGACCAGGATCACATCGGCATCACGGATCGTGCTTAAACGGTGTGCAATAATAATCTGGGTGCATGCTAAATGGGCGATATTGTGTTCAACAACCTTCTCTGTCACGACATCTAGACTGCTTGTAGCCTCATCAAATAAGAGAACCCTGGGCGCGCTGGCGATTGCACGCGCAATTGCAAGACGCTGACGTTGTCCACCAGATAGAGCATTGCCGCCCTCTGAAACCAGCGTTTCATATTCCATTGGCATATTCATAATATCATCGTGGATAGCCGCAAGTCGAGCTGCTTTGATAACCTGTTCCATATTCATACTCGGATCGTTCAACGTGATATTTTCGCGAATTGAGCCGCTAAAAATGTTCGCTTCTTGCATTACTATGCCAAATTGTGCGCGTACAGCCTGATAATTGAGCTTTTGCAGGGGAATATCATCAAAAGAAATGGTTCCTGCGGTGGGTACATAAAGTCCGAGTAACAGGCTACCTAATGTGCTTTTACCAGAACCTGTTCTTCCTACGATTGCTATCCTTTGCCCCGGCTTGATGTTCAGATTGATATTTTGCAGGACAGGAGGCGACTGCGCATCGTGCTGGAAAAATACGCGCTCCAACTGTATCTGACCCGTGAGGCGTGGTGGTTGAGATACCGTCTGTATATCTTGCTCTGGTTCAGCCTCTATAACATCGGCCAGGCGTTCTATATGTGAATGTACCAGTTGGATCTGTCGCCAACTGGCTACGAGTGAGGTAATTGGTCCTAAAAGGGAAGAACCTAGTGTGTTCAATGCCAGCATTGTTCCAAGTGCCATCGTCCCATTCATGACCTGTATCGCTCCAGACCAGAGAAGCAGCAATGGAGCAAATGTGCTGAGTGTGGACGTTGCGGTGTCGATGAAACTGGTGATATACGTGCGTCGAATCGAGATGTTCATCTGCTCGAAAAACAGGTTGGACCAGCGCTCTAATACTCTTTGCTCAGCTCCCGCAGCCTTGAGTGTTTTGATACCAGCCAGCGCCTCCGTTAAATATCCCTGTGATTTCCCTGCTGCTGTCAGCTCGCGACGATTCAAGTCGCTTAATTGCTTCCCGGTGCTTAGAAGGAGAACCACTTGTAGAAGCCCAATAATAACAACTATTAGAGTGAAGGAAGGAGATTGCGAGAGCAAAATGAAGAAGTATACCAGTACAAATGTTCCGTCAAGGATCGTCGAAAAAAGCTGATTACTGATGGTATCGCGGATGACTGTATTGCTGCCGATCCGTGCTAGAATATCACCTGTTGAGCGTTGTAAAAAGAAACGCTGGGGAAGGCTAAACATATGCTCTAGAAAGCTAAAGATAAGGTTTGTGTCGACCCTGGCCTGGAGATAGAGTAGAATCAAAGAGCGGAGTTGCCGCGTAACCATCTGTGCTAGTACAAGGATAATCATTCCTATACTAAGGAGCTGTAGTACATTAAACCCTTTTATAGGAAGCAAATCGTCAATGACAATTTTAGAGAGAAAAGGAAAGATGAGACCTAATATTTGTAGGAGGAGAGATGCCCCAAGTACTTGTATCAGCGCAAATGGTGCCTGGTAAACATAGTTTTTCGCGTATGATTTCAAGTTTAGGCGGGAAGTTTTGTTTCTACGTGAGAATTGTGCACCCGGCTCCATCATGATCACTACCCCGGTGAAGCCTTCATCGAACTCTTTCGCCGTCATACGTTTGCGTCCAGATGCCGGATCAACCACGTCTACCCATGTAGAAGACCAGCGCTCCACTACCAGAAAGTGATTAAATTCCCAATGTACAATAGCTGGCAAGGTGACGAAGCGAAAATCATTTTCTTCTAGCGTGACAGCTTTCACACGCATACCATACTTACGGGCCGATTTGACGATGCCAAGCGCAGAAAGGCCGTCGCGTCCAATGCCACACTCCTCACGTATCTCTGAGATAGTTGTTTTATGACCATAATAGCTTAGCAGCATAGCAAGGCAAGCCGCCCCACATTCAACCATACTGATCTGTTGGAGAATTGGGACACGGGGTCTTCTGCGGAATAAACTGCGCGATATCTGCTCCTGTTTTGTTGGCGACTCTTTTATTGCGGATGCTTTTTGCTCCTGTCTGGTGGGAAGAGTGACTGCTTGCAACAAATTTGTTTCCTGATCTGCAATCAGTTTTCTATGTTGAAGAAGTTCGGCAAGTTCCGGTGACATAGTGGTGCCTACAGGTGTCTTGTATATATGTGGTACACCTCTTCTTGCCACACTATTATTGTGTGTTCTTGAAACAGTAGTTGGGAGTGGCTGTGTGTTTTGCCATACTGACATCTGTTCAGGATTGTTATAGTCTGGTAATGAATTACGTATGACGGTTAAATGTGCTGTTTCTGTATTCCACACCTGTATTTTTTGCGTCTCTTGAGATGGAGCAACAGGTATTGCGATAGTCTCATTTTCATCTACGTCCAATTTATCGACCTTTCCACAGACTATTAACCCCAGGCAACAACGTAAGCAAACTCTGTGATCCGACCTGAATTTGCACCCGAATGGGGCTGCCTCCGTAGAGATGGCTGGATATGCCAGGTCCCAGTTCTACTATTGCAACCAGAGAGGGATCCGTAACCTCAAATCCATATTTCAGGCGTATTGCATCAGGGCTGAGAAGATTTTGATTAACCTGATTAAGCGTACGGCGAAGTTGAGGTCCGGCCTGACCAATTTGCACCTGGGCAGGCAATCCAGGTCGAATATTTGTGCTAGAACTGGCAGGTAAAAAAATAGCACCTATAGCTCTATCACCTTGATGAGTAATACTATTGATACCAAGAATGATGCCAGATCCAGTAATATATGCTGGAATCTGCCCCAACGAGACTGTTATCGTGGCTACTATCAATAATATGAGCACTATCCAGCTAAAAATGAAAACAGGTGGGGCGACGATACGGGGAAGAACATTCTTCTCTCTATTTTGCATATATTTTTGTAGTGTCTTACTACGAAAAATGGGGAGCTTAGTAGGTCTCTCTGTTGTCATACCCTGCCACTTTACTTCCTGAAAGCAATAGGAGATGGAGAGCATTATTGCTTTCCATCTCTTTTCTATCTTATCTAGCTAATCTCTTTACTATAACGCCTTTTGTAAGAAGGCCCAGTCTTTAAAGAGCAACCGCGAAAGCAATGCCAAGTGCAAATGATGCACTTATGCCTCTGCGGTTGACTACAGTGAATACTTCGGTCTGGGCAAAACCCTCATTGATGTGGAAAAAACCTCCTGTGGCAGATGCACTGGCACCCGCACTGGCAGTGGCGGAATGACCCGCTCCTGCACCACCAACGACATTTTCCAATTCCTGATCACTCAATTCGCGAGCGTATTGAATATCTTGCATGTGCTTCTCTCTTGATCGATAAGAATGGGCCAACAACTCAAGCTGTTTTGGATGGAATCGTCAGCCCGAACCATCCGTCCATCTGACGGATAAAAGATGCGGGTTAGCCTCCTATGATGGTCACGCTGCTGGCGCTGATTGCAGCACTTTGTACTGCCGCCGCCGAACCAAAGGCAAAACCTTTATTTGACGCAAAGGAACTCGATGAATCTGAGCTGTGAGTTGATGCAACAGTAGATTTCGAGAAAGCAATACCGTTGCCAGCTAATGCCGTACCTGCGGCCTGTTCCTGAGAGATGTAACTGAATGCCCAGCCACTGCCACCCGCTACCTGTTCAAGTTCCTGTTCATTAAGTTCGCGCATAATTTTTTAATCCCTTTCATTATCACTACAGAAAAGTAGTGTCTTTAATTGTGTGGATATCCTTTCCCCGGTATATCGTGCACTCCTAGACGTTAGCCCCGCTTTTAAAAGAAGTTGGATATTCCGTTCCCCGGAAAGGCCTCACCATTATTGCCATCTGAGTGGAAAATGAAGCGGAAATCATTCCATTTCATTTCTAAATTTAAAGATCACTACATGTATCTTGTTTAATTTGCCCACTCTTTGTGGCACAGTAGTATTATGCATTAACACGTTTAATTTGCAAAGGTGAAATAGGTGATGAATTGGTTAATTTTAAGTTGAGAATTCAAAAAGTGTATTTAGAAAAATTAACGAATATAATATGTTATTGTAAATAAAGACATATATGTAAAGTAAATTATGTAAATAAAGAAATGTCGCGCAAAAAAGAAGTGTGACTCTTCTAGCGGAAATGTTGAGAGCAGGTCCATAGGCACCACCTTGCGTGCGTCTATGGACCTGCTCTCGAAGGATAGAGATGCAAGAAAAATGTTTTCTGTTCAGAGGAAGCAGAGTAGGAGTGTTATATATTTCTCCGATGATGTTTGTGCTTATAAATTGCCAAACACAATGTTTCCTCCAATAATCGTTGCCTGCACTCCGTTTTCGGACATTTTCTCCTGGGGGACGCTCAGGATATCTTCGCGTAATACTACTGCGTCGCCAAGTTTGCCAACACTCAGTGATCCCTTGTGTTGCTCTTCAGCTCCTGCATACGCTGCTCCGAGTGTGTAGCCCCACAGTGCATCTATAATAGGAAGAGCCTGATCTGGTAGCCAGGCTGGTCGTTGTATCATGGCGTCGCGACGTAACGTTGCGGCATAGAGAATGCGTAGTGGATCAAAAATTTCCACAGGGGCATCAGAACCCAGCGCCAGGGGTATGCCCAGGTCACGCATACTGCGATAAGCGTACGCGTGGCGGTGCCGTTTCCCCCAATAGCGCTCCGCAATATCGCGGTCTGCGACGGCATGGAATGGTTGCACCGAAGCTATGACCCCCAACCTGCGCATGCGTTCAAGATCGGCAGGTGTGATTAATTGGACATGCTCCAGTCTATAGCGTAGTCCAGATGCTGGATCAGATGGCGTTCCCTGTTCCGCTATCAATTGTTGAGCACGCTCAATAGAATTAAGGGCGACCTGGGCAGCACGGTCTCCAATGGCGTGAATGGCGATAATTAACCCCATTTCGGTGGCATCGCTGACGATATCCTTCATTTCCTGCTCAGGAACAGTAAGAATACCATAGTTATTGGTGCCTTCAAAACCTTCAAGCATAGCAGCCGTCTGTGAACCAAGTGTACCATCTGCGAATATTTTGATGCCGCCTACGCGTAGAAGATCGTTTTCATCATTATTAATACCTTCTGTACGTAATTGTGGTAGTGACTGGCGCGGCAGGATCATCTGCACACGCACACCTAGCTCACCACTGGCACGCAATTCTTTGAAGAGATTGAGAGAGGTATCACCCTCAATATTATGAATTGTAGTGATGCCGCTTTTTTGGAGTTCTTTTAATGCACGTCGCATCAAAATTTTGTTGAGTTCGGCATCGTGTGCCCCAATAACTTTATAGACAAGAGCTGTGGCATCTTCTTCTTGTAAAACACCCGTTGGTTCACCAGCTCCATCCCGTAGAATCGCGCCAGTCTCTGGTTGAGGTGTAGCCGCTGTGATACCAGCACGTTGCAGGGCAAGAGAGTTGACCCAGAGCATGTGCCCATCTTTGCTCCAAAGAGCGACAGGATGATCCGGAGCTGCGGCATCAAGTGAGGCTCGCGTGGGAAAATTCCCGCCCGGCCAGAGGTTTTTATCCCAATGGCCGCCCAATATCCAGTTTCCCGGTGGAGTATGGGTCGTCCGCTCACGCACCATTTCAGCCGCGGCATCTTCACTGATGCAATTTCCAGCATCGATATGATGAGCGCGATGAGCCGTATCAAGCAAATGGATGTGTGCATCAATGAAGCCTGGTAGCATTGTCCGCCCGTGTAAATCTATTAAATCGGTGTGTTGTCCACCGACACGCCGTACCTCGTCGCTTGTACCGACTGCGAGGATACGCCCATTATTATTGTCTATCGCTATCGCCTCCGCTCGTGGCAGCTTCGTATCCATCGTGTAGATATTGCCGTTCAAGTAGATCGTTGTACTCATACGCATTCAAAACCTTTCTTTACCAACTTGTCTAGATCCTCTTTACCCCACAGGCGACACTCAATCTGGCCTGACTCCTGGATGCAATACATCAGATCTCCACCGTTCATGCTTTAATAAAATCAGCAATGGTTTTTGCTAGTATCTTTGGGCGTTGCAATTGGATATCATGTGCTGTATCGGGCATCCAGAATATGGAACAATGTTGGATTGCTCGCTCTACTTGAACTGCCATATAGCCCTTTGCCGCTGCAAACTCGTCCGCATCTTCTAATTTCTCTGGTGGCTCTTCCCCAGCTTGAGGCTCCGCAGCAGCAGGCACCAATAGAACTGGACAGGTGAGCTTGCCATAATATGATAATGCTCTGTCTTCCCAAACTGATTCACGGATACGTCGTTGGTGTTCAGGTTTCAGGCGTTCTTCTACATGTCCATTAGGTAAGACTCGTACGTAGGTCAAGATGATCTCTTCTACTTCAGGTGACCAGAATGAGTCCATTTCTTGATGCATTGTTGCGGAGAAATCCTGAAGTGAGTCATAGATCTCTTTCGCTGATCTCTCGCGGATAAAGCGCTCACGTGTCATACCCGGCCAATGTTTGGGTTCAACATGTGGACAATCAACGAGGATCAGGTGACTGATGAGTGCGGAGTGACGTGCGGCAAGAGTCAATGCTACACGTGCTCCCCAACCATGCCCAACCAGGGCAACCTGCCCAAGTCCTAGCGCTGCCATACCTTGTATGACATCTTCAGCAATAGTCACAAGATCATAACCATTTGCTGGTTGATCGCTTTGCCCATGTCCACGTAGGTCAAACGCAATCACTTGAT
>JACDAE010000089.1 GCA_013695595.1 Ktedonobacteraceae bacterium
GAACGGACCTATGTACCAACCAATTGAAGAGCGCCAGAGGCATAAGGACATATTCGATGACAATCGAAAAAGATTTTTTCCGGCAAGTTATGGGCCATTTTGCCACTGGCGTTACGGTCGTCACTACCAGCAATCAGGGTGTGGTCAGTGGATTGACGGTCAACGCATTTTGTTCTGTTTCGCTCAATCCTCCACTTGTGCTCATCTGCATCGATATTCATAGCACCGCGATGACTCAGATACGTGAGAGCGGAGCCTTTGCAGTGAACATGCTGACGGAGCAGCAAGAGGATCTCTCGCGCTGCTTTGCTACCCAGAGCGATGAGCGGTTCAAGCACTTCTGCCACGCATCCTATCACGCGGTCGCAACAGGTGCGCCTGTGCTGGCCGATGTACTGGCATTCGTCGATGCACGCGTGGTGGCGGAATATCCAGGCGGCGATCACAGTATTTTTCTGGGTCAGGTTGAAGCGCTCGGTATTGGTGGGAAGGTGCTCTTTGCCGATGCAAGGGAAGCAGAAAACGCCACGGATCACAATGGTCAAACACCACCCCCAGATGAGGCTCCACTTACCTATTATCTTGGACACTATCGCCGTCTGGCCGACGCATATCGTACACCTAGCATGAATAAACCAGTAGGCACAACTCAACCACATTCTGATAATGATGTTCAATAATCAGCAAATGGAGGCTCGTACTCGCTCATTAACCGTTCTGCAGCAACGCATCCTTTCCTGTCGCCTCTGTCAGGAACAGGGCTATATTCCGGTTGCGCATCCCATCGTGAGTGGACGAGCCAACGACCACATCCTCGTCATAGGACAGGCTCCGGGGCATCGTTCTACAGCCAACAATAAACCCTTCAGTGGTCCAGGAGGGCGCATCCTCCAAAAGTGGCTTGAGCTGGCGGGCTTTCCCCCAGGATATCTACACGAACACACTTACCTTAGCTCGCTCACACGCTGCGATCCAGGCAAAAATTCACGCGGCAACGGGGATCGGCGACCCTCTCCGGCAGAGATGGCGCTGTGTAGACCGTATCTGGAGGCGGAACTTCGCATTGTGCAGCCCAGGGTTGTGCTGCTCGTGGGCACAATGGCTATTGAGGCGTTTTTTGCACGGGGACCATTAGAAAAGATTATTGGCCGCTATGAGGAACGGGATACAATGCTTTTTCTCCCATTGCCACATCCTTCGGGCGTCAGTCGCTGGCTAAACGATCCAGCTCATCAACAATTATTGCATAATGCGCTGGCAATTCTGGCAGACTGGCGCGAAGGGTATGGGTTGTAAAGCATTATTGCTCATGAGTGAGCGGTTGCCCTGCTCGCTGGTGCATATGATACTCATGCACGCCCTTTTTGAGGGTTCCCAATGCAAGGGTCGCACATGTTGGGCGCGTCATGACCAGTTCGCGGCCAAGCTGATCGATGAGATCTTCAAAACTTAGTTGCTCAATCTCGTCGGGCGTCATCCCCTCGACCAGTTCTGTCACATAGGACGCGGCGGCACGGCTGATTGTACATCCCTCGCCTTCCCAACTCACATTTCCTAATTTGCCATTCTCGTCAAAGCGAGCATACATTGTAATTACGTCGGCGCACCCTGGATTGCCGCCCGATAAATTGACATCGGCTTCCTCCAACGTACCATAATTACGCGGATTCTCATAATGATCAACTAGAAATTCAATGGCTTCTTGGCGATCCATTGTTCTTATCCTCCCAATATTAATCCTATACATAGTGGGGTAGGAGCGTCACCTTGTGTGCGCACACGTGCCCAGAGTTGGCTTCGGAGGCCACACGGGCGCACGCAAGGTGACGCCCCTACCCATCATGTATAAGGTATTTCGTGTTTATTTCTCGATGGGTGCTCGTACGACGCTGCCCCATTCCGTCCAGGAGCCGTCATAGTTGCGGACACGTGGGAAGCCAAGCAATTGTGTCAGGGCAAACCACGTATGCGCCGAACGCTCACCAATACGACAATAGGTAATTACTTCTTTATCGGGAGTAATATCTTTTGCACCGTAGATCTGGCGCAGTTCTTCGGCTGATTTGAACGTTCCATCAGTATTGGCGGCTGTGGCCCAGGGGATGCTCTTCGCACCGGGGATATGTCCAGAACGCTGCGCGCCCTCCTGTGGATAGTTGACCATGTGCAGCAATTCGCCGCTATATTCCTGCGGTGAACGTACATCGATCAGGCGACGACCCGGATTACGCAGGCCACTCGCAACATCATCGCGGAACGCTCGCATCGATGTCTCATTGGCGGGTTGTGCATGGTACGTTGTGGCCTCATAATGAGGAACTTCTTTCGTCTGTGGACGCTTCTCTTCCTCCCACTTCGTTCGACCGCCATTCATAATTTTAAGCTTACTATGACCATACATGCTGAACAACCAGAATGTATAGCAAGCATACCAGTTATTTCGGTCGCCATACAGAACTATGGTGGTATCGTTGGTAATGCCCCAATGGCTCATCAGTTGCTCAAAGCCCTGCTGATCCACAAAATCACGCTCGACAGGATTCTGTACATCGACATGCCAATCGAGCTTTACTGCACCAGGAATATGGCTAATCTCATAGAGCAGCACATCCTCATCCGCTTCAATGAGGCGAATATCGGCATCATTCAAATGATCGGCAACCCACTGGGTATCAACTAACACCTCTGGATGGGCATACCCGTTTGCAGCACTCGTACCGGTCGCTGCTGTTTCAATATCGGACATAAACTACATTCCTCCTACTATGTTATGGATAGAGCGCTTCGGTTGGGGCCTCTCCTGTACGCTTCCTCCTAAAGGAAACCGTTTGATCCGTTAAATACGTCTTGAAGCGATGCTCTATACACTGAAACAAATGTTTTCCATTTTATATTCTACCCCGCAACTCGGAATTAAACAAGTCTCATTTTATAAAAAGGTGCAACTCAGATTTTCGCATCGGGACCACCATCACAGTAGGGAAG
>JACDAE010000091.1 GCA_013695595.1 Ktedonobacteraceae bacterium
TTCGGTAATGCAGCGGCGTTTGCGACACTAAAGAGCGTTCCTAGCACGCCCGCAAGCACCACGACTACGTAGATCTGCACCATAGTGAGCATGTGGAACCAGAAGGCCAGAGGAATTGTCACTATAACAAATGTACGCCCAATGTCACACCACACCATTGTCTTCTTGCGATCCCACCGGTCCACCAGCACACCCGCGATAGGGCTAACGACAAGGGTCGCCACCGCATTACAACCGATAGCGAGGCCCGCCTGGATGGTGGAACCTGTGAGCGCTAAGACTAACAGTGGAAGTGCAAGGAATTGTTGTTGGTTTCCAATAAAGGAAACAATCTGCCCGCCCTGCAAAAGCAGGTAATTGCGATTACGCCACAGGGACATTGAATTAGACCCATTCTCGTGAGATTTTAGCAAACGGAAAGCCTCCATTCTTGGATGTCTTTTTCAGACACCATATACAAACAAGCCGGAACAATTCTTACCCTTCGCCCAACGACTTGCTTGCAGATCAAAAATGGCAGGAGAAAAGAAGAGGCCGTGGGCGAAACTATTTCGTATCACCCACGACCTGTCGATCTAACACATTGCTGGCGTTCATTCTAACTGCACGCCAATGTCTATCCCAAAAAAGGGCATAGTACGACCCTGGGCGACACAAAACGTACGAACACGCGCATAACCAGAGAGAATTTCCCACTCTCTGATACGCCTTTTTGTCACACCAATCATGCAAATCCCTCTTCTATTCTTTAAAACGGGCTTGTGAACTGCACCCCTACACCAGCGTGGGCATGAATGTTTTCAAAACGGGCTTGTGAACTGCACCCCTACACCCGCATTGGGAAGGTATGCCAGACTGGTTTAGGATGCTATTTACGGCGATCCTCCACCCGCGCACTCGCCGTCTTCGATTCGCCCCCACTCGCCCTTGGCAGGCTATCGGTTGCAACCAATTCGATCTTTGGCGAATTGCCCGTGACCGTCTTGACCGATTCGGCCATCTCACGGCTCACGACCCGCACACGCTCAGGATCAAACAGTAAAGCCGAATCTTTGACCTCAACCTTCAATTCAAAGGTGTCCAATCCATTCTTTTTATCTACGACTATACGAAAATTAGCGCCGGTTTCGGGGAATTTGACGAGGGCGGCTTCAACCTGGCTGGGAAAGACGATTAAGCCGCGAATAGAAACGGCGTCGTCGCTTCTGCCCTTGATTGACGCAATCTTGGGATGGGTGCGACCACATGCGCAACGCTCATCCCACCATGTGCGCGAAAGGTCGCGGCTGCGGTAACGAATCATAGCGGTCCCATCCGCTGAGAGCCACGTCCAGACCAGTTCGCCGTCGCTACCCTCAGGAAGCGGTTCGCCGGTTTCGGGATCAATACATTCAACGAGAAACGCATCGGCCCAGGCATGCATGCCATCACGTACATCACATTCGCAGGTCATACCAGGTCCCAGAAACTCAGTCATGCCGAACTCGTCAAAGGCGGTGATATTGAACAATTCCTCTAACTTCAGGCGCGTCTCCCAGGGCCAGGGTTCAGCTCCAAATAAGCCAATTTTGAGCTTTGTCTCTTTGAAATCGACGCCACGCTCACGGGCCTTATTCCCAACATACAGGCCGACCGAGGGCGTCATACACATTGCAGTCACGCCAAAATCAATGATAAAGTCGAGCATGCGATCATACTGACGGGCATCAGACCCCATCGGGACCGCCATCACATCCATCGCCATCGCTCCATAATGGAAGCCAAAGCCGCCCGTAGCCATACCATAGCCATAACAATTCAAAAGCACATCACCGGGACGCATGCCGGTCATCCACAACTCGCGTGCGTTGAGATCTGACCAGTAGCCAATATCCTTCTTCGTGGCAAATACCGGCACGCTCTTGCCCGTCGTTCCGCTGGTCGCATGAATCTGTACAGCGCCCCCTTCTTTGCCGGGTCGCGCAAAAGCCATCCCATAAGGATAAGCCGCACGTACCGTCTTCTTCTCTAAAAAGGGGAGTTTGCGAATATCCTCCAACGTTCTAATATCTGACGGCTTAACGCCTGCTTCGTCGTAGAGGCGACGATAAAATTCATTCTGGGTATACGCTCGCTCAACAATTGCCTGCAAACGTTGCAACTGGAGCGCCTGTAATTTCTCTTTTGGAAGCGTCTCTATCTCTTCATTAAAAAATGTGCGGTCATTCATACAAAAAAATATCCTCCAGGGTCCCATAGAATGTAGAGTCTCGCTTGCTGCAAGCGGATAGTCCGCGACTATTCTACCATCAACGTCCAGGTCCGTCCATCAATGCGGCTTTCTCGATTGGTGGTATGATGAGACAAAACACCTGGGAGTACTTCTTTGTTATGTCAAATAATATACAGGCAGTGATCTGGGACATGGATGGCGTCATTATAGATAGTGGGGAGTCGCATCGTGTGGCGTGGCATCGTATGGCGCTGGATGATAGCCTGCCCTTCACCGATGAGCAGTTCTGGTCAACATTCGGGCAACGCAACGATGAGATCATTCACACCATCTGGGGTTCATTCCCACAGGCAACATGGCAAGAGATGTCTGAGCGGAAAGAGCGCTACTACCGTGATGCCGCCCGTACAACTGCCGTCGCATTACCTGGGGCGATTGAGTTGCTGAGTGAGCTGCATGCCGCAGGCTACCCCCAGGCGCTGGCCTCTTCCGCTCCTGTGGCGAACATAGAGCTGGTCAGCGAGGTGCTCGGTTTAAATCGCTATCTGGATGCCCTGGTCTCCGGCGACAACGTTCCGCGTGGGAAACCTGCGCCAGATGTTTTTCTGAAGGCGGCTGAGACATTGGGTATGGCACCTTCTGTGAGCCTGGTGATTGAGGATGCGGTGGCGGGTGTGCAGGCAGCTCATGCGGCTGGTATGCGCTGTATTGCGGTCGCTGGAGAGCGTGATCTTGCAGGTTTGCGGGTCGCTGAACTGATGGTGAAGAGTTTGACTGAGGTGAATTTAGCAAAGATTCGGTCAATGGCTTGACAACCTGGGATGTGGATGACAAAATACAGCCACATTAGACGAGGAGGTGTATGAGCTCCGGTGGGCTTTGCCGTCTTCAAAACGGTTGAGGGGGTGCTCAGCGCATTCCCTGGTGGGTTCGACTCCCATACGCCTCTGCCTTTCACTGATAGATCAGTTCTATCCAGCACAAAATACTATTTTCATTTTCCACTATAACGACTCTGCGTCTGAAGCACAGTGAGCCAAAAAGGATCTTATCCATGGAGAGAATTAGATGGGTACTCTGAAACAGGCTGTTTCCTGGTGGTGTTTTGCTCATACTGGTATGACCCCACCAAAATTATTGCAAACAATCGCTGATACTGGTTATCAAGCGGTTGAACTTATTGAGCCCGAACTCTGGCCATTGGCCAAAGATTATGGCCTGGGCATTGCCTCGACGAATGGGGGACTCTCCATTGAACAAGGACTGAATCGTCGCGAGCATCACGCGCAAATTGAGCAGACGATCCTCGCAACGATCCGGGAAGCGGAGAAGTGGAGTATTCCCAATGTGATTGTTTTTAGTGGAAATCGCCAGGGCCTCAACGATCAGATCGGGGCTGAGATTACCACTGAAGGCTTGAGCCGTGTGGCCAGGGCGGCGGAAGATGCAGGTGTCACACTGGTAATAGAATTGCTCAACAGCAAAGTCAACCATCCAGACTACCAGTGCGATCACACTGCCTGGGGTGTCAAGGTCTGTCAAATGGTCAATTCGCCGCGCGTCAAACTGCTGTACGATATCTATCATATGCAGATCATGGAAGGCGACGTTATCAGTACCATCCGCGCGTATCACCAGTATTTTGCTCATTATCACACTGCCGGGGTACCGGGGCGTCATGAGATCGATCAGACGCAGGAACTCTACTATCCAGCTATCGTACGTGCAATCATTGAAACCGGCTACAAGGGCTATCTTGGGCAAGAATTTATCCCTCAGGGTGAGCCTGTGGCAGCCCTCAAACAGGCTTTTGAATGCTGTAATGTAGCATAAAGACAGCGTTAGCAGGAAACGTCAGATCGCTGCTCCTACAGATTGCGTTTTTTTCACGGCGTAGATTCCGATACGAATCCCTCTTGACTCTCCTGTTGCCGGAGGGTTGTACACTCCTGTAGTGGTACCAACAAAACGACGATCTTGTTGCATGTAGGAGAAATGCTATGTTCAGAATTGGCGATTTCGCGAAAATGGCTCGCATCTCGGTCAAAACGCTGCACCACTATGATGAAATCGGCCTGTTCAAACCGGAACTGGTTCATCCCTCCACCGGTTACCGCTCCTATCACATCGAACAGTTGTCCAGGCTCAATCACATCCTCGTCCTCAAAGACCTGGGATTTACTCTGATCCAGATTCGCGCCATGCTGAATGAGGGCCTCTCACACTCCGAACTGCGCAGTATGCTGCACCTGAAAGAGACCGAATTAACGAATCACATCCTTGAGGAACAGGAACACCTGAAACGGGTCAAAATACGCCTGCGTCAGATCGAGTGCGAAGGCACACACAACACCTATGATATCCTGGTGAAGCCAGTCGAACCACAGGCCATCGCCTCCGCACGTGGCTTGATCCCTCTCACCGATGATACTTTTCAACAATGCGCTGATCTGGCCACCGCAATCTACCAATGGCTTCATCAAACAGGCAGCCGGTTTAGCGATCGTTGGTATAGCCTCTACCACGAAACAACCTCTGAAAGCCGGCATGAGCGCATCGACATCGAAATGGCCGTCGAGGTAGAAGGCTCACTCCTGATGAAAGCCACGCACTTCCCTTCCGACCAGGTCAAAGTGTGGGAGCTACCCGGTACACCTGCCATGGCCTATCTGCTGCTCTCCGGTAGCTATGACAGGCTCTGGGACGCCCACATTAGTCTGATGACCTGGATAGAAGACCATGGCTATTGCAGTACTGGCTCCACGCGCTGTATCTACCTGCGCCGGCCTTCCCCACATGAAGAGCCACTCACCGAACTGCAAATTCCCATCGAACCTGGACATTGAAACCGATACTACGTGTAGCCGCCTCGCCTCGCGGTTACCCACAGGACGATACGTCTTTTGAAAGACTGTCATCCATACAACATGAAAGGTTTTTATACATGAATCAATCAATGGTTGCCTCCTCCACACCGGTGCCTTCCCTGTCGCCATTCATTGCCTGGCGCAACGCTCTCGGCGTCGTCATACTTCTCTGGCTGCTGCTCGGTCTGCTCAATTTCGGCGTTGTCACCAATTACCTCGCCAGTACCATGTCACATACCCTTCTCCTGGCCTCATTCTACTTGGCCTTTCCAGTTTTCCTTCGTGCAAAGAGAATGGATTGATATCTTCTCGCTTTCTGCGTGGAGAAACGGAACGATTGAAAGGGGTTCTTAGGATGAACGAACCCATCACAACCCGATCCAGCGCACCAGAAGGAGTGGTCACGCCATGGGAGGAGACGCGTCGGGTGTTGGAAACAGCCGAGCTGTTCTGGCTCTCAACAGTGCGGGCCGACGGTCGCCCTCACGTCACGCCGCTCGTGGCCGTGTGGCACGACGGGGCCATCCACTTTACTGCTACCGACACCGCACAGAAGACTGTCAACCTGCGTGGAAACCCGCACGTCATTCTGACGACCGGCTGCAACCAGACAGAAGGACTCAACGTGGTGGTTGAGGGCGACGCCGTGCGGGTCACCGACCAGGACGCGCTCGAACGCTTAGCCTCGGTGTGGGCGACCAAGTGGGATGGAAGCTGGCCATACCAGGTACGCAACGGGTATTTTTACCTCTACGATGAAGACAAACAAAGAGTTCTCACAGATTCGAACCTCGTGTTCTCCGTCAAACCCACCAAGGTCTTCGCATTCGCCATAGGCCTCAGCCAAACCCGCCACCAGTTCTAACTGCTCGCCTCGCGTAGCCACGCGACATGCATTGGCCGCGTTCTGTCTCAACCGATGGAACGCGGCGGTGTTCGAACCTTCACACCTTGGCTCATCATTGACCCCCAAAATGGACGAACCTTGGGCTTAGAGTCTGTTATGAACTTTATGGGTATTGAGATCGACGATGGCCTCAAACACACCCGCTTTGAGCCAGCGCTGTGTCTGCTGATCCCACGTGATGCGCAACGAGGTTGTGCGCCGCATCACATGGGCTGTGCGGCACCTCACACACCGCCGGTGAAGAAGTGCATTGACCAGCTTCTCTCCCGTCGCTTATACTCTCTTTATGCCACCGCATTGCGAGCGGGAATGCACTGCACTGCGTCCAGGTGAACGGTACGGGGAAAAAATTCGTCTTACCCATTTAAATGCAGGAGGTGTTTAGTGTCGAACAATCAAGGAAACCAGGAGAACCAGGCC
>JACDAE010000119.1 GCA_013695595.1 Ktedonobacteraceae bacterium
CTTCTGGCGTGGTCCGCTCTGGTTTCCTCTCAACTATCTGATCATTGAGACGCTACAAAAGTTCGATGCCTTCTATGGTGAGACGATGCAAGTGGAATTTCCAACCGGATCAGGAACATTCCTCTCATTAGGGAAGGTTGCCGCAGAGCTTTCATGTTGCTTGACTCATATCTTCCTACAAAATGAGGATGGGAAGAGGGCTGTGTATGGAGGTGTGAAGACATTTCAGCATGACTCCAACTGGTGCAACCTTTTGCAGTTCTATGAGAACTTTCATGGTGACAATGGCGCTGGGTTGGGGGCCAGTCATCAAACAGGATGGACAGGTCTCGTTGCTTATCTCCTTTGGAAGCATGGTGAGTAATGCAAAGGGTAGCGGACCTGGTTAAATTGGCTGCCTCATCCATCTTGTAATACTTCCAAAGAATTGATCGACAGAGATGCATCGTAGCAACACATTGCATGCCATAGTCAGAGGCTCAGGTTTCAAGGACATGAGCTTGAAGAGCAAGCGGGATTGTGCTTGAATGGTATCCACCCGGCGTCGGCGGCGTTTAAGAAACAGATCGATGGCATCAGGAACAGATCGTGTGTCAACGCGCGCGAGTTCGTCATTGAGCACTGCGGCTGACTCCATTGCTATGGATGCGCCGACACCAGCCGTCGGCAGAAATGCTGCTGAGGCATCGCCAATCAAGAGGACGCGCTCTTTGTGCCATTTCTGCATCTTAATGGTGGCGAGATCTGTTCGATCAATCGCCGGTACTAGACAGATAGCTAGAGGGTATTGTCAATCTTCTTTGGTACTTTTGGTATCCCGTTAAAGAGTGACGACAGTGGCGGTGTGTATGCTTGTAAATTGCTCTCTGGTTGTCTGAGTGCTGCCCGGTCGATCTCTTTTTGAAGGAAGTAGTTCAGCAACGTCCTGATGGTGGCAATAGCTGCAAGTTGCCCGATTTCTGCCCAGGTCGGGGCAATTGCAGTTCGCAGAATATCGGCACCCAGCTCGAATTCAAGGGCAAGGGCAAGCCATCTGCCGAGCCGCAACCTGATATTTTCGGTTGCTGGCTCTTGTGAACTGACCTCCCCTTCGGTCCTGCGAAAAAACAGGAGCAGCGCTCGAAACGTTGCTTGCAGGGCGGCAAAAGCGATCAGAAGTCCCGCGATGCCTTCAACTCCTGAAGCAAGATAGCCCGTCCATAATTTAAAAAGCGTTTCCATGATAGTATCTGTCTCCTGGAAGAGAATGTTTTTGAAGCACCCTGTTTTTGGTCTGACTACCCAGCAAAGTGCCGTCGTCCGCTTCCACGTATATTGGTCTGTAGAGAAAAAAGATCGCCAGATTGAGGATATTGCTTTTTCTGTTCCTCGCTCAACTCATTCCAGGCAGTCGTGATATAGAGCGCGTCCATATTCTTTCCACCAAATGTACAACTCGTTGGATGCGGGACCGGGACGTGAACTTCCCGCTCAATCTTGCCATTTGGATCATAGCGGATAATTTTCCCCCCGTTGTACCGGACGCTCCAGAGAAACCCTTCGTCATCGATGGTAAGACCGTCAGGGACACCTGGCTCGTCATGCGTCTGAACGAAAGGGCGACGATGCTCGATTTTGCCCGTCTCAGGATCAAAATCGTAGGCGTAGATAACTTGCTGCGGTGAATCGGTGAGGTAGAGAATGGTGTTCTCCGGGTTCCATACCAGCCCATTTGGCATGCCCAGTCCTGTATCCATTCTATGCAGAGAACCATCAGGATCAAGACGATACAAATCGCACTCCGGTGTTTTGCAGGTATCAGGAGGATCACACATCGTTCCAGCCCAAAAGCGTCCTTTCACATCGATATTGCCATCATTGAAGCGTCTGTGAGCTTTGCCTTTCAGAGGATTGGCGACAACAGTCAACGCTTCCGTTTGCGTATCCCACAGGGCAAATCCTTCATCCGTCGCCATAATTTGGCCCCCAACCCCACGCAGTGCCATAACCCCTATTTGTGCACCAACATCAAAAGTTTCGTATTGCATCGTCTTCGTGTCCATTCGATAGAAACGTTTTTGTTTGATGTCGAGCCAGTATAACTTTTGCTCGTCCGCGCTCCAAAATGAACCTTCACCTAACTGATTTGTCATGGTCAAAAAATGTTCTGCCTGTAGCATCGTCTACTACTCCTTTCTGTTCTCTCTTCTTTCGTGTCTAATTGGGACGACGGATGGTGTCTGCGGGTAGGATGATCCGCGTGCTGCGTTGAAAGGTAATGTATATCCAGGCGTATTGAAGGAACACAAGTACACGATTGTGAAGGCCGATGAGAAAGAAGATATGCACGAATAGCCAGGTCAGCCACGCGAATAGGCCAGTGAAACGAAATGGCCCGATATCGACGATCCCAAAGCCACGTCCTACTGTCGCGAGTGTCCCTTTATCAATGTAGTGGAATGGCCGCTGATGATCCGTTCCTGCAACCCGGTTAGCAATTACCGAAGCCACATATTTTCCTTCTTGCAGTGCCACTGGTGCCAGGCCAGGGAGGTGCTTTCCATTCTGTTCTACGTGTGCTGTATCTCCAATCACGAAAATGTTCGGGTGACCTGGAACGGTCAGATCCGACTGGACCTTGACACGCCCATCATGATCAACATCGGCCTGTATCCATTGCCCGACAGGTGAAGCTTTGACCCCCGCTGTCCAGATGACATTCTCGGTGGCGAGATGCTCATCGC
>JACDAE010000121.1 GCA_013695595.1 Ktedonobacteraceae bacterium
CAACGCTTGCACCGGAGCGCCTATCCGCTGCTGGAGTTGAACGCTCTCCTGGTGCGCCGTCCAGCGGTCGGGTGGAACGAGGAGCAGATAGCCCTGAGGACGATATTCGGCGCTCTCGCCATAGAGATCGAAGAAGTGCTGGTATGTCTGAATGCTCTCCCAGGAGATGCGAATATTGGCTTCTTCGGTGAATTGTATGCGTACACCAGCGGCACTGCGAGCGGTTGATCCCATTGCCGGTGCTTGTTGAGCCTCTACTATGGCGACGCTTGTTCCCTGTTCAGCAAGATGAAAGGCACAGGATGCGCCCATGATGCCGGCACCAATGACCAGTACGTCAATCTTTGTAATGGGCTGCATGTTTTGTTCTCCTGCTCCCTCTACCGTGGAGTATCTTATGGTCAACACCGAGCTTTCTTGTGAAAAGGAACCATTTTATAGTAACACATAGAGGTCGCACAGTTCACTTCCTCTCTCCATCCCTTCAGGGTCGGGCGCATATCGTTCACGCGCATTGGCACAACCATCACTGTTGGAATTATCATAACTTCGCCGCCGAAGAACCGGTGACTTCCCCGAAAAAGCTTCCCTCTGTGCTTTTTAGACTATTGACACATTACATTACCTGGTATAGCATGTAAAAGCAGAGATGAACTGTATACAGTTCGGCCAGTTTGTACAGAGGTGGCAAGGAGAATGAATGATGACTTCTCATCTTTCTCTACTGATTCGTTGGTCCTTGATCAGTGCGTTGCTCCTGTTGATCCTTGGTGTCGCCATAGGGGTGATCTCTTCTCCGACCCTGGTCACTACCATCGGAGCACAGGCCTGGGTATATCTCATCCTGTTTGTACTAGCTGTGCTCATCTATGGTTGGTTCGCCCTCTTTCGTACCCAGGCAAGGACGCCAGCAGCGCAGGCAGCCTTGCAAACAGGAACCCTATGGGGTTTGCTCTGCGCAGCGGCGTGGATCATCGAACTGTTGGTCGCCAATGTGATGAGTCCAGGAGGGGCATTCTTGTATCCCGTGCTGTACTATGGCACCGCCTTCACAGGCTTCCTCATACCAGCATTGTCCAGCTTCCTGGCGGCAAGGCGTTCCAGATCTCTTCTCTCAGGCCTTCAAGCAGGTTTGCTCACCGCCATGATGGGCGCATTAGCGATTTTCCTGGCTTCCTTTTTGTTCTCTGCTCTGCTCTTGCGGGCTGGCCTGTCTGATCCCCAAACGCTGCGCGAGTTTGCACACAGTGGTCTGTCCGACCTGAAAACCTACATCGTTAGCGATTATCTGGCGGGCATGATTACACATTTGTGGATTGGCCTTGTCACCGGCTTCTTCCTCGGCTTGCTGGGTGACCTGGGAGGAAAAGTATTGGCCCACCTCTCGTCATCCTAGCGATGCAGGTCGTACACTCAGGAAGCGTTACTGGCAGGCGATAATTTTAATGCTCTCAAACTTTACAGGATATTATGCGCCGCGCAATCCTGCTCTTCGTAGCTCGGTTGCCTCCTCATCAATACGGTAAAACTCTGGTGTGCGCACAATCTGATCCTGTGTGCCCAGATAGTGAACAACCACGCCATAGTCTCTTTCAGCCGCAGCCAGCGAGACATATCCATTGATAACGTCGTTCAGCACCAGGCGTGGCGAGCGTTGAAAGGGGTCGCCATACCCACCACCACCGGGCAGATTGAGGTGGACGTGGGCATCTGGCTCAAGCGTGAAGAGCGCCTTGGGCTGTGGACGCATGTTCTCATTGACGATAAATTCACCGGGTGCGCCATCTTTGCCGCCGTCGAGTCCGGTTGCGGGGAAGCGTGTGCGATCGGCCAGCGGAGAAACGCCCCAGGAGGTCTCGCCGCGATAGGCAAAGTCCGTCCATTGGCCCAGGCCGCCACGATAGGTGCCCGCGCCGCCGGAGTCGATACGCAGCTCGCGTTGAGATTGGATCAATGGCGTTAAACTTTCGAGCACTTCGGTTGGGACACCCGCAACCCCACTGGGGAAGCCGGTCGCGTTGATGCCATCTTTGGTTGCACGTGCACCGGTGCCTCCACATTGAAACAGGCTAAAGGTGAATGG
>JACDAE010000139.1 GCA_013695595.1 Ktedonobacteraceae bacterium
GGATAGGGATCAGCAGCACCACAATCCAGGCACCCTCAAGAAATTTCGTCGCCGCAATGACAATAGCCACTACCCCGGTCGTTAGTGCACCAAGGCCATTAATGATGATGCTGCGTTGCCAACCCGGTGTACGTAGATGCCACCAATGCATCACCATCCCGGCCTGCGAGAGCGTAAATGCGATAAAGACACCAACGGCAAACAGGTTGATGAGCGCATTGGTATCGCCCCCAAAGATTACCAGCAGCAGACTGGCAAGCACCGCCAGGACAACAATGCCAACGGAAAAGGCGAGCCGATCACCACGGAAAGAAAACTGATTGGGCAGGAAGCGATCACGAGCCAGCAAAGAGGCCAGGCGCGGGAAATCGGCATAACTGGTCTCGGCGGAGAGCGTCAGGATACCCAATACTGAAAGCAGGAAAATGGGCACCATAAAGGCTAATGGTCCTGAAAAGACCTGCGTGGCAATCTTCGCGATTACGGTTGGCGTCCCGGTTGGATTAGCCTGCACGGCGTAGGTCATCGCCAGCAGGGTAATGCCCAGGAAGAGTGTCCCCAGAATTACGGCCATCCATGTCAGGGTCGTTGCAGCGTTGCGCGTCTCCGGCTTGCGAAAGATGGGCACGCCATTGGAGATCGCCTCAACACCGGTCATCGCGGAACACCCGGTGGCAAACGAGCGCAGGATTACAAAGACCGTTAACGGTTCAATAGACTGGACGGTCGGTATAAACTGCCCTATTAACGGCTGATGCAGAAAGACATACGCCTTAATGAGCCCAATAATAATCATGAGAGCGGCGCTGGCAACAAAGAAATAGGTGGGGAAGGCAAAGATGGTGCCCGATTCACGCACGCCACGCAGATTAAGCAGGGTGACGACAATCACCAGGGCGATATCAATCGGCACGATATAAGGACTGAGCGCTGGAATGGCCGAGACAATATTATGCACACCTGCCGCAACACACACGGCGACGTTGAGCACATAATCAATCATCAGAGCAGCCGCGGCCACCAGACCGGGAAGGATGCCCAGGTTCTCACGGGCCACGGTATATGATCCACCGCCATTGGGGTAGGCAGGGATCGTCTGGCGATACGAGATAGCAACGATCGTCAGCAGCACAATGATCACCAGGCTGATTGGCAGTGTCAGGCCCAGGTGGGTCGAGCCGGCTGCGACAAGGTTGATGAGGATGGCTTCAGAAGCAAATGCGACCGATGAAATGGCGTCGGAGGAGAGCATTGCCAGGGCTTTAAATTTTGAGAGGCGTTCATTTTCGGCCATTGCCGTCGCGATGGGGACCCCGATCAAAAAGCGTTTGGCGAGATACGTTGCCCGTTGCAGGCCATTTTTGGGTATATCGACGATCTCCGTCGCTTCCAATTCGCCAGCCGCCACGCGCCGGAACTCCAAATTGCGCTGGCGCACAATCCGCACGCGCATATTCCCTAGAGAGTTGCCACGCCTTTCCTCGACAATGCCGGGCAAAGATAGATCAAAATCGTCTTCGCCAAGCAGTTTGGGTTCAGGCTCTCTCCTCTGTGGGACCTTATTTCCGGTGGTTGGTAGCTTCTCTGGTGGTTGTTCCATGGCATGACACTCCTAATAACGTTTGCATGGTCTTATACTATGGAAGGCACCGATTCATTGTCAAGGTCTTTTGTCCTTGATCGTGGTTGACTCCGCGCCAAAAACTATGTTATTGAGTGATTCTTGAGCATCCAGCAAGAAACCATGAGCCTGTCTTGATAAACTAGTGGCTATCATATCCTTAACGGTTTGTTCTCACAGAGAAACACGAGAGGTGTCTCATCATGCAAGAAATTGAACGTATACCTACCCTTGAAGGCGCAACCAGGATTCAATGGCGACGCGTCTTCGTAGAAATAGCGCTTGCCATCGGAAGCGCACTACTCATCACATGGCTGATCGACATCTATCAGTTCTATCCACATATCCCTAATATCTCCATTGTCTATCTCTTACCCGTCCTCCTATTAGCGGTAACCTTTGGACGCCTGGGGGCCATTGTCACAGCCGTCACGGCATTTCTGGCGTTCGATTTCTTCCTGGTGCCTCCGTTCTATACCTTCACCATTGATCGGCCAGAAGATTGGATCGCCCTCATCATCTTCCTCATCACGGCCCTGTTGACCAGCCAGCTCGCGGAAGTGATGCGCCAACGCAGCGAAGAGGCACGGCTCCGCGCACAAGAAGCACGCATTTTATATGAAGTGGTGCGCATCGTTAATCTGCAAGAACAGCTTGAAGACCAACTGGCAGTGATCGCACTGGCAATACGACGCGTGTTTGCGCACTGGGGAATCGCCGAATGTGCCCTGCTCTTGCCCGACGAACAGGGAAACCTTTCAGTACACATCGATTCATCAATGGATGTTGACGATATGAAGCTCTCGCCGGAAGAGCTGGCAACCGCGCTCTCCGTTCTCCAACAGGGCGACATGCGAGAGATGCGCATCGCTCCAGCAGCGGAGGCCGACAACGCTGGCGTCACATACTATAAACAGATGGGTTCCGTAACCACAACACGTTTTCTTCCGCTCAAGGCCGGCGAGCAGGTAACGGCGGTTCTCTGCCTGCACTTGCAGCATCCCGTCTCCTGGTTCACAAGCATCGCTAGCATGCAAGAGGAACAGCAACGTTCGAACAACCGCCTGGAATTTTTCCAGACGTTTCTTGAAGAGGCCGCATCATTGATCGAACGAGCACACTTGCGGGCCGTCGTGCACGCAAAGCGAGCGAGTTAATAAATCCGTTTAAGGCCAGTTCGGCTTTGGAAATTCCGGGGTCGCCAGTGCTGCCGATATAGGATAGATAGGCATAAACGTTCCCTTCTGCCACTGAAACACATATGCCTGGGCTGTGATATTCTGTCC
>JACDAE010000159.1 GCA_013695595.1 Ktedonobacteraceae bacterium
GTTCTGGATCGTTCGGGAGGCTTGTTTTAGCGCAACCATCGAGTGCAACAATACGTAGACCAAATCGTGATTAAGTATCCTGCACTCATTGCACCAGACGCTGTTTGGTGAGAAGCAGGGAGCGGTGGAGACGCTACGTCACCTCATACGTGAGCGTTTCCTTGGTCAGGCGAACAGCATCCACATCCCCGAAGCCTGGTTCTACTGGCCGATTACCGCCGGCGGCGCTGGCCTCTATCAAGTGCATATCCTCACATCTGGGTACAACGAGTATCTGGCCAAACAGACCCCACTCACGATACCCGAGAGTCAGCCCCCGATTGGCAGGATCAGAGTATCGTATGGGGATCTTTCTATCGTGCATTGTTCTACGATCTCGATGTGCGTCAACCGGACTCCAACCAGGTCATAGAGACGCTCGTGGCCAACTTCATTCAACGCGGAGCCTCGTTACATGCAGGGACACAAACGAGCCTGGCCATCTACTGGCGCTGGATCCTCTATCTGTATGGCCCACAGATAATACAGCACCTGGGCACCTTCCGTTTCCTGATTACCGAGCTGGTCCCGCTGCAATTGATCATGAAACGCTATCAGCAAACAGAAGTGGATACTCTTGGTGACCGTGATTCCCGCCTCTCTGAGTTGGATGATCACCCTTTCTAGTATGCCGTTTAACCTATTGCCTCAATTGCTGCAATCGCTGAAAAAGGTTGAGGGCAGATACTCTTTAGGACATCTGCTCACCAAATCGCATTGCCTCATGTACCTTCTGCCTTTGATGTTCTCATGGACACCGCATTTTGCTTGTAAAAGAGGGGGAGAAAAGGCAGATCTTAGATGAGGCAATGCGCCTTCAAGAAGTAGACGTCATCACACTTTCACCCAGGAGAAGAATTACCTATGCGCGGAACTATCCTTTATGGCCCTCGGGACGTGCGCTTCGAGGAGCGTCCCGACCCGATGATTAGCGAACCAACAGATGCTATCATCCGCATCACGGCGGCCTGCGTGTGCGGGTCCGATCTGTGCCCTACCGTGGCTTCGAGTCGATCACTCAGCCGGTACCGATGGGCCACGAGTACTGTGGCATTGTGGAGGAGGTCGGCAGCGCGGTCAAGAACATCAAGCCAGGACAGTTCGTTGTCGGGTCATTCTTTGCCTCCGACAATACCTGCCCGAACTGCCAGTTCGGGTACCAGTCGTCCTGCATGCATCGGGAGAGCGTTGGCGGCGCACAGGCCCCTCTGCTGCGCGTGCCGCTCGCGGACGGCACACTGCTAGCGACACTGGACATCCCCTCAGCCGACCTTATCCCGAGCCTGCTGACGACCTCCGATGTTTTGGGTACCGGCTGGTTCGCGGCCGATGCGGCGAACGTCAAACCGGGCTCGACGGTCGCGGTCATCGGCGACGGCGCGGTCGGTCTGCTCGGCGTACTCTCCGCCAGACAGATGGGGGCAGAGCGGATCATCGCCATGAGCCGTCACGAACCGCGGCAGAAGCTCGCACGCGAATTCGGTGCGACCGACATTGTGACCGAGCGCGGCGACGAGGGCGTTGCCCGCATCATGGACCTGACCCATGGCATTGGTGCTGACTCGGTGCTTGAGTGCGTTGGGACGCAAGAGTCGATGCTGCAAGCGATCCACTCTACGCGTAAGGGCGGCTACGTCTCCTATGTCGGCGTTCCGCATGGGGTCGAACTGGACGGAGGAGAATTGTTCTTCGCCCACGTCCACCTCCACGGCAGTCCCGCCCCCGTGCGCCGCTACTTGCCCGAACTGATCGATCTCGTATTGAAGGGCCAGATCAACCCCGGCAAGGTGTTCGATCTGCAACTGCCCCTGGAACAGGTCGCAGAGGGCTATCGCGCCATGGATGAACGTCGTGCCATCAAGGCGCTGCTGCGTCCAGAAGGAGATTCTACTGATGGCAAACTGGATACAGAAGGATCTTGAACGCATTGGAGCTGCAGTTCATCTGCAGCTCACATCTTTCAAACAGGATAGTACGCCTCGCAAGCCCGTCACCATCTGGGTCGTGCGCGTGAACGATGATGTCTACGTGTGAGCATACCGTGGTCATGACAGTCGTTGATTGCAGGGACTCCGGCATTGCATCCGGCAATGATTTCTGCTTTGCCGATCCACCGGGCAGAACTGGCTCTGGCTGGCGTGGTTATGGCACTTCCCGTAGCGATTGTCTTTCTGTTCTCCCAACGCTATGTTATCAGTGGAGCGCTCACAGGGAGCCTGAAAGATTAAGCAATACAAAGAAACCCAATCCTGGTTTCACCAGCCGTTTGATGAACGCATTGCTTCATGAGATATCTTACCCACGGGTAAGATTCTCGCGCCGTTTCCCTCCACATATTTTTGAGTCTGCTGCAAGGCCTCCGTTCACTTGAAACTGATGCTGGTAACCACCAGTCTGCATGCTCTCTTGCGTACTTGGGTAAGATATCTCATGAAGCAAGTGAGCATGCTCGTCATCGCTGCTTCACCCCTCTGAAACATTCTGCCACTTTTTGACCTTAAGTGTCACTGTAGTACTAAAGACGTTACGATCTTAAACGACGGCTCCGTCTGGGTTCCGCTGACGATCACGGCCATCAATAAATGAATGCGGCCCTCTCACTACCCTATCCTGTACTTGGATGGGGTCCACTTTACCGTTCGTCATAGAGACCAATCCACTTCCAGTATCCTGTTAACTGCCATAGTGGTGGATATGGAAGGCAACTAGGAATGGGGATGTACAAGCAGGCTTTTGACGGCGCAATGCACTATGGCGCGGCAACGAGATGAGTATTTCTTTGGTTTAAGTGTGAACAGCAACTGACAACTGCTAGATAAATGTACTATCATTTGCGAGCAACTTCTACGTCGCCTAGCAGACGCTCGCATCTGCACTCTAGTTATTCGTTCTAGGACTGGGGATATTGTTAACAATCTTGTTAGGATAGTAGTTTGTACGTTTATCAGTCACTGGAAGGCATTGTGTTCTTCTTTTGACGCAACAATGTTAGCGCGGTAATTGGGAAGATCAGCACGGATAACAGTCCAGCAGCAACGAGGGCGGCACTCGTTGCAGTCGTAATCAGGTGTAGCTCTAGCCCAATTTGTGTAGCAGCGACAATAAACGAGAGCGATGTTGCCTGGAATAATCCTGCGATGATTGAATGGCGTCCGCCAACAAGGGGGCGATAGAGTAGAGCAGGGATACCACGTATCAACAACAACGCCAACAGGAAGATCGGAACTCGCAAAATGGTCTCAGGACTCGCAAGTAGAGCAGCAAGATTGAAACTTAACCCACTACTCACAAAAAATACGGGGATGAAAATGCCAAAGCCGACTGCCTCAAGCTTTTGCCGAAACTGGGGATGTGTCATCATACGGTCCGGATCGACAAGTCTGAGAATAACACCCGCGATAAAAGCACCAAGGATTGTTTCAAGTCCGAGGGCACTAGCAAGCGCGACAAAGGCAATCAACAACATAAAGGCACCACGGACACGAATCTGTGCGGTAGTATCTTGCAAACGCTGAAATACAGCAGCGAGCAACATCGAACGTTCCAGGCGCAACATGACAAAGGCAAATGCCGCCGCCAGCATAATGAAGCCACCTAACAATACCAACTTGGTCCCTGTACTCGTGGCTTCACGTGAAAAGAAGAGCGAGAGCAGAATAATAGAGCCAAATTCAGCGAACATGGCACCTGCGATAACCAGTTGCCCAAAACTTGAATCGCTCTCCCCCGCATCCTTGAGCACTGGCACAACGACACCCAGTGCTGTCGCGACAAGCACAATAGCGATGTAGAGCGGCGATAGCACCTGTCCTGTTAGGTAGAGTGCGAAACCAACCAGAAGAGCCAGAGCAAAAGACAGTAAAAATCCTGAGCTAACGAATACCAGGAGATGTCCCTTGAGCCGATCAAGTTCAACCTCTAGGCCAGCGAGAAAGAGCAGAAAGGCTAAACCGAGTAGCGAGAGAATTTGGATTGGTAGATCGACTCTGACCCAACCAAGAACGGATGGGCCGATAAGAATGCCCATCACGATTTCAAGCACAACAGATGGCAGACGATGTACTGGACTCAGACCGAGCAGCAACGGAGCCAGAAAAGCGGCAATGGCAACCAGTAGTAAGCCAGAAAATGATATATTGGGCATGGCATCCTCACATTACTGTATGATTTTCGAGATACGTTCCTGATGTTCTTTTCAAAGGACACGCACCAAGATTTCTAATGAGACAAGCAGTAGTGCTACAGAGATTATTAAACAATGTAGCGTATCTGTTGCCAAGTTGCGCCACCATCTGTTGTCCGCAAAAGTTGATCGCTGGTCACTCCCCATCCGTTTTGAGAGTCAGTGAAACTCAATGCATTCAATTGATGGACGATAGCGGAGGTTGAAGACCAATGATTTCCTCCATCGCTAGTGTTGCAAAGGTTCCCACCCTATGTATCTGTTGCCCAAGCATGAGATGCATTAAGTACATATGTATTGTCTCCTCCCGCCCCAAGGTTGCCTGTCGCAATTCCAAGCAGTGCATCTCTAAATGAGATACCTGTAACATATCCCAAGTTCAGCCCATTTGAACTCTTATTGGAAGCAAGCTTCGTCCACGTTTGCCCACCATCAGTGGAATGCCAGATATCCGATCCAGCACTTCCGGCTCCAGGCGTACTGGACATCTCAAGCCAGCCTTGCTTCATGTTTATAAAGTGTGGGATATCGACACGAGGCGCAGTGGGATCAGGAATGCTACTGCGCTGCCAACTCACACCACCATCCGTTGTGCGTAAAACAGTAATACCAGGACCTTCTTGCTGATTCGCAGGTCCAATTGCGATCCATGAATCCTGCATGCTCATGAATTGGCCTCGCGCATCTCGATTGATCTCCGCATTCGCAGGGGCCATATCGTTCCAGTGAAGACCTCCATCGACCGTTTTGAGGATAGAACTGGCGGTTAAAGCCCACCCGTTACGAGCGTCCACCATGCGTATCGCCTTGAGCGGTAACGTAGGCTTTGAGGAAACGGGAGTTGATGATGCTATCGCTAACGGGGTATTTGCGCTATTTTGTGGTGAACTCGTTGGCACTACGGTTCCTTGAGATGATGAGGTAGTGGCCCCTGCACTACCACACGCCACAAGCACAAGTGTCAGGGCGGAAAAAAGCAAAAGAGGTACCCCTATAGTGTGTATCGAGATTTTGTGGTAGGACAGTTGTTGTGTTCGTACTTTGTTAGACATATTTCTGTTCTCTTCTTTCGATTCTAGCAATGTAGAAAAGTCTTCTCGCTGAATGATGGCAGAAACACTCTTCATATTGCTGATCTATATGTATGGAATTAGTATAAATATGTGATTAAACAATGTCATGAAGCAAAAGAACCATTGTCTCAGGGCACCACGACACCTTGAGAATGTTTCCTTTGGCCCATGACAATCTTTCCTCTCAAAGCTATACTTTTTACTAAGAAGCAAAAGACAGACATATCAAAATAACCTACTATGCGTAAGACAAGAGTAAGAAAAGTAGCTATAAGAGGTATAAAGTATGCACGAACAGCCTAAACAACAGCATATTCCGGTCAAGGTTTATCGAACAAATGAACGTCTGATGGTCGCGGCACCGATGGCTGGATTAGAGCCAGAGAACATTACGGTTGAAGTCTCAAGCGACTCTCGACTGATCCTTCATGGAGATGGACGTGGACAGCTAAAGGAGATAAAAGAATTACTAATCGATGAGTGGAGTGTTGGTCCGTACCACCGTGAACTTGTCCTGCCTGTTGCCGTCAATGCAGAGCATGCCAATGTTTCCTATGGTAACGGCGTGTTGCTTGTGACCTTGCCCATCAGCGCGCACACAGTTCCTGCACAATTGACGCTCGAACGGATCACACCAACACATGGAGAGCATAAAGGGAATGCAGGGCATCCTCCCGCATCAGGATATTAGTATGTACGTCTACAGACTTCTCTCGTTGGTCCCGATGGTACTAGTAGAACCTCTCTTGTACAAGCAATCGCTGCTGAGGCTGGTATGCCACTGCTTTCACTCTTTCTTTCTGCCCTTGTTGAAATGACTCATATCTCAAGTAGTGGTGCTATCGACAACCTCAGCATTGTGCGTTCAACAGGTGAGTTGAGTCAAGCGGAACGAGAACGCGCGGCGGTGTATGGACAACGCATTATTCATGACCTCTTTGAGCAAGGGAAAGAGGTATCTCCCTATGCTTTGCACATTGATGAACTTGATATATTGGCATAGCAAGGGACACAAGATATATGTGTCCAGTGGCAGAGTCAACTCTGTAGTGAGCTGGATGGAAGTGACACATATGTAGCAGTGATAGCAATAATACCCTCTCGTGAACAAATTGACTCATCATTATTGATTCCAAGTCGCTTTGTTCATACGGCAACCCTTGATGGGACGGTGATGAGACCATTTGAGACAAACCTTGTTTTATGTTCTGTCTGTCAACAAGAGATTCTAGCTCATTGGAAATACTGTGGATTTTGTGGGGCGACACAGTCTAGGACTTGTCCCCAGTGCGGTTCGATACAGCCAGAGGTGAAGGGAGTACAGTTCTGTCCTAATTGTGGAAAGAGTCAGGGAGATAGATAAAATGAGTTTTGCATGAAAGGATACATCTACTATGTTGTCAACTTTTTACAGAACGCTTTTACGTCTAGGATTGTTTCTCGTAATCTTTTTAGGTGCTCCAACGATTGCGTTAGCGCACGAACGCTGGTTTGTTCCCAATTGGCAACAGTACCCACCCCAATTTGGGTTACTGTTCACTCTTCCAGTCCTCCTATGTATCGCTTTGGCTTGTGGGGGTGTTGGAATTTTGGCAGGAATACGAGTGTTGGTAGGAGGAGATAATCGCTTTCCGCAGGTGGGATTTCTCCGGTATTATGACCGCTCTAATCAGATTATTCTTGCGGTGCAGACAGCAATCAGCCTGATAGCTGTGGCCGTCAGCCTGAGCCTTTTCGCACCTAACCTTACCGTAGGCAGAAGTGCTTTTGGTATTGTGCTTGTAGGAGCTGAGGTGTTTGTTGCCTTCAGCTTTATTAGTGGCCTAATCACTCGTGTTGGTGCCCTAATATTGATTGCAGTGTTCCTTGTATTTTTTGCCGCGCCTGCGTGGTATACCACTTGCCCAACCAAAACTCTTAATCGGATTTATTACGCTACTTATATGCGGTATTGCCATATGTATGATTCCTGGCTTTTCCAGTAAAGCGATTCGCTCACCAAGCTTGTTACGGCCACCCTTCTGTTAGGAAATCTCGCCACACTGCTACGAGTCGGTTCACTATTGCTGGCTCCTGTGCTTCCAGGCTCCGCACTTCTCTTTGAACTCTCAGGTCCAATTGGGCTCCTACTCGTCCTCTGCTTTACAGTGAATTTGTGGGTAGCGTTGTAAATCATCCATAGAAGCCCTTGACTCCAACGAATATATAACGTTGGAGTCAAGGGCTTCATGCTTTATAGTGGACTAGCTCCTGAAATGCTTAAGCAATTGGATGTGGAGGCCCGACATATGGGAATGTTGCTAGCAAGTCTTGATGAGGGTCCACCTTGTCTGCTGTTACCGCCCCATTGGTTAAGACTGCCAGTTGCATGTCGATGATGTCGTCCGTCAGCGTTCTTCCGTTACGATAGCCCGCTGGACAAGAGTAATCGTAATCCAGGATGTCTGGAAGTAAAGAGAGTGCTGTTTGTTGAGCATCTTCGAGGCTACGCCCAGGGGAGACGAAGAGATCGACAAACTTCTCTTGAAAAAGTTCTCGGTCGCGTCTTGGCTCACTATGATTCAACGTTGCCTTGTCCTCACCTTTTGTAAAGGCAACATTGACAAGGGGACGACCCATCCGGTCAATTTGAAAAAAGGGATTTTCATCTTTGGGAACCAGTACCCTTGCCCAGATGCCCACCTTAGGACTGCTTCCCAAGGCACTATTGGGCAGTTCCAGGACCATACTGAAAACATTTTTGTCCAGAAAGGTATCCGCGCCAGTAAAGTGCATGCCCATTTTGTAGCCATCCAGGTCAAAGAAAAAGGGATCGCTACGTATTCCAGCAAAGAAGCGATACGCGCCATTCTCTACCGTAGTGAACTCTTTCCCGGACGCCACAGGTACATTCTGAAAGAGAATATCACCCTCTTTGCCGGTGCCTTTAGCTTGTTCTCCGCTTACACGTCGAACCGTCGCGGTTTGCACCCCCTGCTCTTTAGGAGAGAACGTAAAACGATATGCAATCTCAGCAATGGCATCAGCATTTGTATCTACTTTTAGCTCATAAATCGCATCAGACGCAAACGCATCAGCAAACGTTGGTGCAATAGGATTGACATTAAACACCAGAATGGATTTATTGGCATCTTCTGGCTTTTGGAATATATAGATATCCGTGATATCCAGGCTCGCATTCATGGGTGGTTTTAAATCAGGGACATCCAAATGATCTGACATGAGTATCTCCTTTTTGTTGAACAACTATGTTAGCTTTTGTCTGTCAAGTTGCGGCTCATTCTCAACTTTTTCTGTATTATTGCGATGGTGGCATTTCATCAGGAGAAACGCGACGGACCTCTATGAGAGGCACGTTCTGATTCTCTAGTTTGTGCAACACACCATATAGCGCGGCTTGATCAGTCAGGGAACCAGAGAGAAGTGTTTCTCCGTTTTCTAGATGCGTGATTGTCAATCCTTCCAACCAGTTGCTCCAATGCTGCTGGTCAAGATGTCCTTTCACTCGTATCTGATACAATTCCTGTGCCATCTTCGCAATATCTCTTTCCATCTATTCATCACAATCAAGAAATCACTGCTTGACCTACTTCAAGTGTAGGGCTAAACACGCGAAAAGTCATGGGCCGGAAGGTTGACGTGGGAGAGAGAAGGACAATACAACTAAAGTTGTACTGTCCTTGAAAACAACCCTTTTTATTGAAACAAAAGTGGATGTAGAGCATACCAGTGCCGTCCAGTATTAGCGCCGACGCAAATGTGAGCCGATCGAGAGCTCAAATGTGTCCTTTTTTTCGTTTCAATGGCTTATCATCTCTCTGAGCATGCTTCTCATCTGGTGTTAAGGAGGAAGCACAGGAAGAGCCTGAGAGACAGTGATATGCTCCTATCTCCGCTCGATCAACGTGACAAGGTAATCTATCAGTTCTCATAGGCAATCTACATGTGGAAAGCTAGATGATGTTGGAAAGGAGAGCACATATATGGGAGATCAGATGTGGTTTGACGATGTGCCAGTCATCGGCGAACTGCCTCCAGAGGCGGCTGCTGCAAGGCTACGCCAGGTAGGAGAAGACGAGGTTGCAGAGGCACTTGAAGCAATACGAGAGATCCCTTCGCGCACCTTTAGTCCTGACAAACAGTGGTGGGAGCGCCCCGACAAACCCTGGCTCCATACCACTTCGAGGGTATCCTGTCTTTGTGGGCTTGCATGTTGGCAATGAGGGCATTCGCTTGAAGGTTCGCACTATCAATGTCTCAAACGACCAGGATGAAGCTGTGCTCAATATCCTCGAATCTGATGTGTTTAAAAATGGACTACAACTCATCAAGACAGCCCAACCAGCACTCGTCCCACTTTCTGCGCTTGCCCATGGTCTTACCAGGATGATACTGACTCGCAATCGTAATATCTCCGTCCAAGACATTGACCTTGGCCTCGACTTCAGTACTATTCTCATGCGCCCTCACCTGGCTGAGGGGTCATACTTGGCGGTACCATCATAACAGATCAGCTTTCTTTTTTGCAACAGAGCCTCTCTTGCATTCCTGAATAAGATATTTCTTATAGACATAGACTCTCATGCGTAAATCCAGCCAGAGCCACAAGAAGGATTACCAGGATGTTTCTCTTTGCACTCTCAGAGAAGATCTTTCTCATGAGGCAAGTGAGGGGAGAATTGTTATTGTGGCTGCCTCATGAGAAAGATCTTCTCTGCAAAATCATTTCCTGTTCATAGTGGCTCGTGGGGAATGGTATGAATGGGTTGACAGCAATCCTGACAGCAAAGCCGACAACCGACAATGAACATTAACGCCCTTCAAAGAACCGTAGGGGGTGTAAACCTTGACGGGAAGGGCGGTCACGAACATTCACGAAAACCGATGAAAAGACTCGATCGAATCTCTCCACCGGCATGACCCATCTTCTGATGTCTACGGAAGCCGCTCCTATGCTCATTTCCCACCTTCAATTTCCATGGTTTTCGTTGAAAATTGTTGGTTGTTTTTCGGTTTTCCTGTCAACGTCCCTGTCAGTTTAAGCCGAATAAATAGCTTTTAAAAAGAGAAAAAGAACTGCCCAACTCCCAATCACGCAAACCTCGGTCATAGATCATTTCTGACAATTCGGCCATGCTCAATGCTCTGGTTTGTGTTCCCTGTCGTATCCAAAAAATGCCACCTGCCTGATACACTGGCCCAGATGTTGGTGCGATAGTGACCACAAGCAACTTTTTATTGGCTAAGACATAGATCTCAGGCTCAGGGGGATCGAGCCCCAGTTCTGGCTTGATCACTTGCCAAGTGGCCCGTAAAATAACATCCATGGGTTACCCGATACGTTCATCGGGTAACCCACTACCTTAATGTCCGAAGAAATGTCTGAAAGGACTGCCAATGTTGTCATATTTACTATCATGAATGACCATGGAAAGTCATTTTCATGATATAGTGTCTGATATTGCTGAATAGACAAAATGAAGCATACATCTCAGCCGCTCTTATAAGCGGCCACTTTTAAATCGACAATATTTGTGTCTCCACCTTGTATGAGCTTCTTCAATGCTTTTCAATTCCTTCTATCATATAGTCTTACCATATAAAGCAAACGTTCGATAGTTCTGTTTACTGGACTGATCAGCTGAATGACAACATGTCATCGGTTATCTTCTCGCAATTGTCACAAAATGTGGGATGCTTCTCTGAGTAGAAAAGTTGATGCTCCTGGGTATGTTGAGCACAAATGCGTTTGTGACATCGATAACAGGTGCCCGTTGCCTTCTTCCCACAGATGTAACACTCATTTGCACTCTCAGGCTCATAGGATAGAGG
>JACDAE010000163.1 GCA_013695595.1 Ktedonobacteraceae bacterium
ATAGTTTCCTGACCAACCAGATCAGAGAACGTTTGAGAGCGCCATTTGCGATAGAGCGATTGTGAGGCCATAGTCAACAACTCCCGCCCATGTTATTCCCAAGACGAGGTACAAACCCACCACTGGATGAGCGTAAAAAGTAAAAAGGACAACAAAAAACCGATTTTCGCCCGGCCCTGCCGGTCAGCGTAATCAGGCAACCCTGCGACACCCAGAGAGGTCCATTTACCGTTGCTTCCGCAAAGATCTGGCGGGGTTCACAGACATCTGCCGCGCAAGACCCGATTACGCCGACCGACAGGGCCGGAAGAAAACCGGCTCCTGTGATTAGAACATTTATTCCTTCACGGGACAAATTTATTATACTCTTCTTCCATCTCTCTGTCAAGACAGATATTTGCCAATCAGCAGATTATATTTCTCTTTCGTTTCAGCAGATATTCGCTCCCGATCAGTGATGATCGAGGTTGCCAGAGAGCTGGCGCAACCGCATGCGACGTGGGAGCGATCCGCTGGCATCTTGCCGGCGATCTCTTGCAGGATACGCTGCGCATTGGCGACATTGGCGCTGAGGTTGCCGATCACCATCTCAACGGTCACGGGTTCCTCGCTCTCATGCCAGCTATCATAATCAGTGACACAGGCGATCGTTGCATAACAGATCTCGGCCTCGCGGGCCAGCTTCGCCTCTGGCAGGGCTGTCATTCCAATGATATCCATGCCAAGCTTGCGATAGACGCCTGACTCGGCTTTAGTGGAGAAGAGCGGTCCCTCCATGCAGACATAGGTGCCACCCTCATGTACTTTCACATCGGGGATCTGTTGCGCGGAGTCGAGCAGCAATTTACTTAACGTTGGACAGAAGGGATCAGCAAAGGTGCAATGCACAACAATGCCTTGCTCAAAGAAGCTATTAACGCGGCTTTTGGTGCGATCAAAGAGCTGATCGGGGATCACCAGGTCACGAGGCGCAATATCTTCGCGCAGGCTCCCCACGGCGCTGACGGAGATGATCCATTGCACGCCAAGGCTCTTCAAGGCCCAGATATTGGCACGGGCAGGAATGTCGGTCGGACTGATACGATGGCCGCGCCCATGGCGGGGCAAAAAGGCCATCGCGACACCAGAGACCTTGCCGATGGTAATCACATCACTCGGATCTCCAAATGGCGTGGAGACATGCACCTCTTCGACCTCTGTCATCTGTTCCATGCGGTAAAGGCCGCTACCGCCAATTACGCCTATGGTTGCCTGTGGCATACACCAGATTCTCCTTACAACAAAACTGAATTTGAACTATGCTTTAATTCTTATGTAGCGTCGCTTACCTGCCTTCAGCACTGCCCCATCCACCGCTGGCAATACAAAGTTGAAATCGGTGATACGCTCCGGCTCACCCGACTCCCCTTTGGGGAACCAACTCACGCCACCCTCTTTAATCAGCGTGCGGGCGCGGTTATTGCTCGTCTCCATCTTCGCATCCACCAGCACCTCGACGATATTCTTCGGCTCACGCATAGGATAGTCGGGAATATCGGTCGGCAGTTGGCGCTGGGAGAACTGGCGAATAAAAGCTTCTTCAGCTTCCTGTGCGGCGTTTGCATCATGGAATTCGGCAACGATCTCACGTGCCATACGCCGTTTGACATCGCGCGGATTCAGCGTTCCCTCAGCCATTTTCTGCTCAAACTCGTTCAGTTCCGCAGCGCCGATATCAGTGAGCGCCTCAAAGTAGGTGCGCATGGTCTGATCTGGCAGCGACATCAGTTTGCCGTACATGTCGTTGGCGGGTGCGGTGATGGCAATGTAGTTATCAAGTGATTTGCCCATCTTCTTGACGCCATCCAGGCCTACAATGAGATTGACCGTCAGAATTTGCTGCGGCACCTGCCCAAAAATGGGTTGCAGTTCACGTCCAACCAGCAGGTTAAAGGTCTGATCCGTGCCACCAATCTCGACATCAGCATGCAGCGCGACCGAGTCATAGCCTTGCAATAGGGGATACATAAACTCGGACAGATAGATCTCCGTGCCGCCCTTGTAACGCTTTGAGAAATCATCGCGCTCAAGCATCTGCGCCACCGTTTTATACCCTTGCAGCTTGATAGAATCGGCCAGCGTAAACTTATCAAACCACTCGCTCTGCTTGCGCACCTCGGTCTGCTCTTTATCCACTATTTTGAAGAACTGATCGAGATACGAGTGAGCATTGAAGTTTACCTGCTCAGGCGTCAAAGGCACACGGGCCTCAACGCGACCACTGGGATCACCCAGGCGAGCCGTCCAATCGCCGATCAACACGATAACTTTATGTCCCATACGTTGAAACTGGCGTAACTTACGGAACACGACGGCATGCCCAATCGTCAGATCAGGATTCGTCGGATCAACGCCTAGCTTCACGCGTAATGGCTCACCTTTATTGCCCTCAACCAGCAGGCGGCGCAGGTCGGCCTCTTTTTCCACCTGTGCAACGCTGCGTGTCAAAAGGTAGTCGATATCTTTAGAGGTTGGTTGTGGTTTTGCGATCACCGCTCGTCTTCTCCCCATACTTAAATTTCAGATTGTTGAGGGCATTGTAGCAGAATATAGGATTGTCGTCGAGAGGGGTCAGTTTCGTGGGTGCGGCTCAGATTTTCGCATCGGGACCACCCATTGCGGTAGTATGTTCTGGCTCAATCACAACTACCACACGCTCGTCACCGGGCTGATGATTGGGATAGACATCCTGGTTAATATACTTCTTTGCCATCGAATTGATGAATTTATTATCCGGATCTTCATCGATGCGTGCAACTTTGCCGCGAATCTCAAGATAACGAAAGGGATTTGTGGGATCGACGATCGAAAGGGCAACACGGGGTTCGCGTTGTAGATTGCGATACTTCTGGCGGCCTTTGGTCTGACTGATGAGTACATGTGTACCATCCCAACCAAACCACACGGGATTATTCTGCGGCTCACCCTTTGGTCCAATTGTTGCCACATGGACTAAAGCGGTTGAATTTAATAGATCAGCGTACTTCTCTGGAATAACCGACATAGGGCTATTTTGCTCCTTCATATTGATATCTTCAATGGCAGGGTATCTCCAAAAAGCTGGTCCTCCTCTAGCGATTCATGCCCGCTACGCAGAGTTCTCCTACCAGTATAGAGAACCATCTCAACGTATTTCTTTATTCCAAAAGTATCAATACGAGCATATAAATCACGGGCACGATCCAATTGGGACAGCCCGGTATTTTTTGTTTTTGCTGCGCAGCTCGTTATGCAATGGTACGGCGGAAAACGGGCTTGACCGAGCGATCGAGAAAAATGTAACCAATGGTAATGACGCTCATAAGAATACCGAAGAGGGGGCCGGCAAGATGCAGATTTCTATAATCTGGTTGTGTCAATAAGTAGAGTTCATAGAGGATTTCCAGAGACTCATAGCAAGCGGTGAACCAGAAGGCCCAGAACTGGACGGTCCACAGACTATAGACAACGACCAGTCCAAGGAATCCTCCGATCAAGAGAGCAATAAAGTCACGAGAGCCGATGGCAGTAAAGAAGAGCAGGCCAAAGCAACTGATGGCTCCCAAAAACTCGAAGCCTGCCAGAGTTGTAATGCCTGATGGTCGTTCACGGGATACTAACTTCATGCGAATTTCTCTTTTCATGTATATTATTATTTTTCATTTCATCCATAACAAACATGTGCCAATGAGATTATACCGAATCACTCATAACTTCTAAACAAAGAAGTACGAAATGATTATTTTAATTCGTGCTGTATAGCATCTAGACCCAGTTCAAAACTTCCTATATAGAGGCAATTATACGTTTTCAATTCTTTTTTGATATCACGATCATCGTCATTGCCAAATGCCCTTCGATCTCGACTCAAAAAATATTTTCTTTCCTCTAAAGATCTTATTCTAAGATCAGCAATTATAGCCGCGTAAATAATACTATCTTGGGGAGACAGACTAAGATTTCCTTGATATCTCAAAGCTTCTCTAAAGCAGTTCTGATCCACTTCAATATTTATACCGACACCAAGGAGTCTATCAAAAGTCGCATGTAACAAGTCGATTTGCCTTGTGTGAGCATCTGTCAGAACATTTACCACTGGTTCCAGATCCAGCTTGATTCGCTCATGAGGTTTAGAACGTTGAAGATAATTTAGCGCTTTAACGAGAGAGGTATGCAATTCATTTCTTACTCTACGTTCACGCATAATACATTCGTAGCACTCGCTTAGCACAAAACTCGAAAATGCAAGCTTAATCTTTTCGCTTTCTGCAAGTTCAAAAAGTGCAAGAGCAGAAGAAACCTGCTCTTGTTCCAGGGCCATCTCCAAAACAAAGTTAGACTCAATGTAAACAATCACAACTCTTCCTCAATCAAAACCATCGCATGCTTAATAGAGTCGCTAAAGCCAGAGAGAGCAAGGGTCTTTTCCGGTTCTTCGGACGCTTCTAATGCTTCCGTACTTAGATGAGTTAGCCATTGAAGAACCAGGAGGCTCAATTCAGTCTCATACAGTCTACGATCGGATGCTCTTTTCGAATAGCGAGCTATCACTTTATCCATAGGAAACACATAAGCAGGTGTTTCTTCAGATCCATTCCGCTTTGATTCTTTCCATAGATATCCGATATCTTGAGATAAAAGCAGAAAATAGGGAATATGGACAGGGAGTCCACGTTCCAAAATATTGCGGCGCATTTCAGTCGCAACATCGGTTGATAAATTTAGCCTACTCTTCACTTCCACCACTGCAATCGGATGTCCATCAGCATTCTCTATTACAAGATCGGGTCGGAAAGAGGGCATAGTATATAATCCTTCTATAGCCATATCTCTAACATACTCTCCCACTTTATCATAATACAAAGCCATCATTTTGTCCATGACAAACATTTAAATGAGTTGACACACTTTGTAAAGGTTACAACAGATGCTTCTTTTATTTTTCTTCTCACATTTTAACAAAAAAGATAAACCAACTCTTTATGCAATAAAATAAAAGTTGGTTTATCCCTTTCAAAAAACCTAGATGCGTTCCAACCATTTATCCTCAATAGTCTGAGCAACCACACAGGCATAGATAGCACCCTGAATGCCTGTGCGGCGATATTTTTCACGACACCCGGAGAGGACAAGTAGAGCTGTGTCACGCAAGTTCTGGCGATTGCTATGCACAGACATGCGTAACAGACATTCGGCGGCGATGGCGTTCTCCGTCAGTGGTTGCTCGCGTAGAGACAAGCGACCAGGAGCTTCCACATCTGCTGGATAGTCATAGAAGAGGCCCGTCTGTTCGTCAAGCAGCTCCTGGCAAGCAAAGTGCATAAGAGCAATAGCCGTCTCCAGATACGACTTACGCCCGTGGAGCTCGTACGCATCGAGCAGGGCACGCGTCAACCAGACCTGGTCGGCCAGTTGCCCTGGTAGAGTGGGATAGCCATCAATGGAGAAGTGGCAGACACTCCCACTACGATGCATCATATGCTCACACAGGTAATCAAGAGCACGCAACGCCATTGTTTCAAGCGAAGGATAGTTGAGTAAACGTGCAGCTAATAAATAGGAAGAGATCATACGTGCATTCCAGGCGGTATATATCGTTGTATCAACCTGGGGAGCCTCACGCGAGGCACGTGAGTAGGGACCGGGTTCATAGTAATCTTCGTCAGCGCTTTGACTACCGCTGAAAATGCCCACATCTTGCTGCCAGAAGGTTGTGTTAATATAAAGAATCAGACGTTTTGCGAGGTCTCTCCATTGCTGATCCTGCGTCTGCTGTGCAGTCAACGTTAAAAGGCGCAACAGAGCCGCATTTTCGTCGAGCATCTTCTCCGTATGGGGCGCACTCCAATCACTGGCCGCCGAATAACGGAAAAAGCCGCCAGCTTCTTTATCCCACAAACCACCATCACGCATCTGTTCCAGAGAATATGATACCATTGTAAGAGCATCAGGATCACCGTTGCGAGCAAGCATCAAGAGAAGCTCACAGGCCTCTGGATGAGGAAACTTCAGGTGAGGATGCAGCATGAAGCCCCCGTAGTCGACATCGTAAAGATCTTTAAGTACCACACCAGCTTGAACAGGAAGATCTTCCAGTGCGACACGTTCTTCTTGCAACAATGGACGTAAGTGGGCACCAAAGAAGGTCTGCGTCAATTTGCGTGTGAAACGTTGACCTTGTAATTCACGAACCTGCTGCGCAATCTCCGCCCGATGTTCACTATAATAGCGGCGTATATGGCCTAAATAGTACAGCATTTGTTTAGGAGGAACATAGACGCCTCCCCAGAGGATTTCGCCTTCCGAAGAGAGCAAAACAATACTCGGCCATCCATTTTGATTGTAGCGCTGATTGACATCAGGCCTCAGGTCACTATCGACGCGAATTGGAATATAATCATTATTCACGATTGTTATAATAGTTGGTTCGGAGAGAGTTGTTTCATCCATAATATGACACCACTGACACCATAGTGAAGAGATCACCAGAAAGATGGGCTTATCTAAACGGATAGCTTCCTCGAACGCAGCATTTCCCCATGGTTGCCAACAAATTTTATCAGCTTGATTGGGGCGTGGTGAAAAACGAAAGAGTTCAGGTAGAGAATCCGAAGACCACGCATCATTAGGGACCACCTTGCCGCTCATGCTGGACCCTCCTTTATGTTTTGTATGTTTTTTAGAGGAATAGAGAAGTAGGACCATTCTTCAGCAAAAAGCACACTGTACCTCCTGATGAAATAGAAGAGAAAGGAAACACCACTCCGGGTGAAAGAGCACTTCAGTTGGACATTTACAGCGTTGCCGCATCTCGGGATAAGACAACTTCCATTTAAAGCGTGTCCTGTTCGTAAGTATACCATAAAATGAACGGGATATGGATAGAAAATACACACTTTCGAGACGTATCCAGGAATCGTGAGAAAACAAGAAGAGAGTATTCGAGAGAATCAGGGGAAATAGCAGAGTGAATTCTTGCAATGTTGTAATACGTTTTAAGAAATGAAGGAAACTATAGATTTTTTTTGTAGTTTATGCTATTCTGTTAGAGCAATATGTCATCCATCGTCGCATTCTATGCCTTCGAGAGTGCTGGATGCCGCGTAACGAAGACAAACGATGGCACAGAGTCCTTACAAAAGGGAAACAAGAAATTACTAGTTACAAAAGAGGAGGTTTGGCCTATTAACAGGGATTTTCGGGCAAATGAACGTCCGCGTGAGACGCGTGTCAACGAGCGCATTCGTGCACGTGAGATACGCCTGATTGATGAAAATGGTGAGATGCTAGGCATTATGCCGCCCATGCGCGCCCTTGATCTTGCTCGCGACAGAAACCTTGACCTGGTTGAGGTATCCCCCAACGCGATACCACCAGTCTGTAAACTGATGGACTATGGTCGTTTCAAATACGAGCAGGCGAAGAAGGAAAACGAGGCACGCAAAAATCAAAGAACCATTACCCTTAAAGAGATCCGCATGCGTCCTCGTACAGATGATCACGACGTAGAAGTTAAGACCCGCAAGATTCAAGAGTTTCTGGCTGAAGGCGATAAGGTGAGGGTCAGCGTGCAGTTCCGTGGAGCTGAGATGCGCCACCCCGACATTGGTCGTAAGTTATTGGACGAAATTGCAGAAGTGTTAAAGGGTACAGCTACCATCGAACGATCTCCTATGATGGAAGGTCGGATGATGTCTATGATCGTCTCACGTGCTCCTGGTTGGGAACCACCTAAAAAGCAGGTTCCCCCTCCCAAACGAGGTACCGCTCATGCTGCCGCCAGCGTAGCCACAGAAACAACAGAAGCGAGCGAGCTAAAAGAGACGGCAGAAGCGAGCGAGCTAAAAGAGACGGCAGAGGCTCCAGTGGCAGAAACCATCGAGACACCAGCTCCATAGTGCGTTATCAAACCCATCGTGTAGTAGGGGTAACTCTATGCTTTCAGCGAATATAACGATCGGGTGGTTTATGTACTATAAGACAAGAGAGTGTAGTTTTCCCTGACTGCACTCTCATTTTTTATGAGGATTTTCAGATAATTTCGCAACACAAAACGAGACGAACCACCTGTATTTCCGCTATACAATTGACTTTTGCAGACAAGACTACTAAGATTAAAATAATCCTTGTAGATAATATCCAAATTCCGCGTCGCGGTACAAATGGAGGCCACTGGTGAGTAGATATGATGATCCACGCTGGTATGAAGAGCAACAATTCAACCAGCCCATTCCCAGAAAGCCAGCATATGATGACCTTAATCCAACCCATCATGCTGATAACAACGCCTTTCAGTGGCCTGATGGCTCAAGACAGGGCCAGACACTTCAGGAAGAACCTCGCTCACGTCAGATCGTCAAAAAGATCCTCGTTGGCAGCACCCTGGTGATTATCGCGTTCCTCGGTGGTTGGTTTAGCCATCAATACTTCGGCAATACACTGCTGCAAAATAATCAGTCGCAAAAATATTCTCAGTTGTTCGAGCAAGCCTGGAACGTTATTGACCAGAACTACGTTGATCGTAAAGCGGTAAACTACCAAAACATGTCCTACACCGCAATCAATGCCATGGTCTCATCACTCCACGATAAAGGCCATACCTACTTTCTTACTCCTGCTCAATCCAAAGCTTTCGATCAGCAGGAAAGCGGCAAATTTATTGGCATCGGCATCACACTCAACCAGGATACGACCAGTAAAAAAATCATCATTACCTCAACGATGGTGAATTCGCCCGCCGCAAAAGCTGGCCTGAGGCGCAATGATATCATTCTTTCCGTAGATGGCACCACCACACAGGGCAAAGATCTGGACGCAGTCAGTAAATTGATCACAGGGAATGTTGGCACCTCGGTTACCCTGATCATCCAACATCAGGGGGCCGCACAACCACAAACATTCCATATTGTACGTGCCGAGATCACTGAGCAGAACGTTATTATGCATTACATTGCACAGGATCACATCGCACATATTCAAATTGTGCAATTCGCCGATGGAGTCTCCGATCAATTAAAAACCTCAATCAACCAGGCAAAGAGTATGGGGGCGACCAAAATTATCCTGGATCTACGCAATAACGGAGGCGGATCAGTGCAGGAGGCGATCAACACGGTCAGCGATTTCGTTAAAAGCGGCGATGTCTACCTGGAAAAAGATAGTAGTGGTCATACCACGCCGGTGAGCGTCACCGGTACAACACTCGATACCAGGATTCCTCTTGTCGTCCTGGTGAACGAAAACTCTGCCAGTGCGGCAGAGATCGTTCCGGGTTCGCTCAAGGACAATGGGCGTGCGACGCTTATCGGCACACAGACCTTTGGTACGGGCACCGTAATGAATCGTTTCGATCTCTCTGATGGCTCCGTCTTATGGGTGGGTGTGGACGAATGGCTGACGCCAAAGGGTAAATTTATTCGTGATCAGGGTATCACACCTAATATCACGGTGAAGCTACCAACGAATGCCAGCATTCTTACCCCAAAAGACGAAAATGTTCAGAATATGACGCCACAACAGATCCTAAGTAGTGGAGATTCACAGCTTGTGAGGGCGATCCAATACCTGGAAAATGGGCGATAAGGACATTTTTCCTTTTCCAATAAATCTATTGCGATCTGGGTAGGGAGCCATTCATAATTACGTGTCGGCAACAACATGATGATAATGCCACGGAATTATAAATGGCTTCCCTACCCAGATCGCAATTGGCCTACTAGATGGCAATCGCAGCCTGGTAATATTTGCTTGTGGGAACATGACCAAGCACGGGCGCAATAAAGCGTGTTGCCTCCACAACCTTTGCCAGATCGACACCGGTGGAGATGCCCATGCCATGGAGCATATAGAGCAGATCTTCTGTCGCAAGATTGCCAGCCGCACCAGGGGCATACGGACAACCACCCAATCCTCCAGCGGCGGCATCCACAATGGTAATGCCCATCTGCAAAGCCATCAGGACATTGGCGAGAGCTGTGCCACGTGTATCGTGAAAGTGCACAGCAAGCC
>JACDAE010000172.1 GCA_013695595.1 Ktedonobacteraceae bacterium
GCGCCGGACGGTCACACAGGCGCAGATCCGCGATGTCAAAGCGGGCACCGTCTTTCCCGATCCTTTGGCGACGTTGCCCCAATTGAGTGGGGTCGTGGATGGCTATCCCGATTATGCCAACTTCTACGGGACCGGAAGTGGCTACATTACCTATCCCTTGGTGGCAATGGGCATGTGGGAAGAGATCTATCAGCACCTCCGCGCGTTGCGTAAGGTTTCAGAACTCATCAATGGGACCAGTGGCAAAGTCGTCCATGAAATCGTTCCCGATGGAACGGTGTATTTCGGGGATCGTGGCGCACCGGGCGATATCAATGAGATTGCCGAATTTGCGGTGGCCGTCGATCTAGTGTGGCGCTGGTCGGGGGATGCGACGTTTCGGGATGAGATGTACCACTTTGTATTAGCAGGCATGCGCTATCTGACGACGGATCTCGATACCGACCACGATGGCTGGCCGGAGGGTAACGGCATTGCCGAACGACCAGGGATAGGCCCAGAGGCGGTCGACGTTGCCGCCGCGACCTGGCAGGGCCTGCGAGCGCTGGCGCACCTCGCAACGAGCAAGGGAGACCACAGCACCGCCCAATGGGCCAGCGAGCGCGCTGCGAAGATGGAAGAAACATTCGATGCTGCCTGGTGGATGGACGAACCGTCGTTATATGCGGATTCGTTGACCCACACGAGCGCTCAACCCACCCCCAATCAGCCGCACCAACAAAACCAGCAAAAGATTTGGACGAATATCATCCCGATGAAAGTCGAACTTGCGCCACCAATGCGCGCCCATGCGGCTCTCGATCAGCTCGAATCGGCGACGTTTACGGATGCCACGGGGGGGTTATATCTGGTCGGCAAAGGCGGCGAGCAAGATGGCCGTGGCGTGCAACGCTGTTGGACGGTCGGGACGAGCACCCTCGCCTTGGCTGAGGCGAACTATGGACGGCTCGCCGATCATCAGGCGCTGCGCGCGATGGCGGCGGTGGCAGCCTGCATTGATGTCGAGATGCCGGGAGCTTTCCCCGAAATTGCCCCCAGCCCAGACTATGACCCCTTCATGGATGTACACGACCGCTTCATGGTGCAGCAGGCGTGGGCAACCTATGGCATCAGTTGGACGGTCATCCATAATCTCTTAGGCATCCGGCCCGATGCCCCCGAAGCCGCATTGTTTGTGGTTCCCCAGATTCCGCCTTCGTGGCCGGGGGTAGCGGCGAACAAGATCCGGGTCGGGTCGGGATGGGTGTCGGTTTCGGCCACGCGCGAGGGGCAGCGGTACCGCACCAGCGTGGCTGCACCCCCTGGTTGGCAATTAACCATCGGCCATACGCTCCTGGCTGGCAGTGACATCGCGACCGTCACCCTGGATGATGCCGCCGTGGAGTATGAGGTGATCGAGACGCCTCGGGGTCATGAAGTGCGTGTTACGACCGATACTGCTACCTTTCGCACGCTCACCGTCACACTCAAATAAGCGCGACAGGGGTGTGAGGTGCATGCCGTTACCCTTTCGCGCGCCTCGGCATGCTGGTGTAGGCATCGTGGCATTGATGCCAAAGGAGCGGCAAGCGCTATGTAGCAATCGGCTCCAGGAATGACGTCACAGAGGAAGGGCCGTTCGCAAAGATCAGCGAGCGGCCCTTCCTCTGTGATGGGGTCACGCTTCGCCATAGCCCTAACTCCACCGTTGGGCACTTCTCTCCGCCGATGTGTTCGCCCGCAAGCAACGAAGCATGGGACCGAGGAGCATACTTGTCCCCTCTCAGCTGATCGTGTCTCTAGTGAACAAGAAATGTTGTCATCGTCGATAGGAGACACCGATTGGCCTCACGCTATCTCACCGAACTGCATCAACGAAGCGTTGAGAAAGTGCCATTCCACCAAGGGGGCCTAAAGGAGTCGTTATGTATGGTTATCATAGTCTAAGGGAAACGTTGTGATGCCCAATGAAGAACATCTCCGGTGCTTGCAAGCTAGCATCACAGAAAACAATGGCTGTGCTGTTTGCAACCAGTGGAAGGTAGATGATTGGGATAGTAAAGCACGGAAGTATCGAACGCGGACTGATCTCAGTAAGGCCGACCTTCGCGGAGCCGACCTTACCGGGGCTCATTTGGTGCATGCGGACTTATCGCGATGTGCCTTAGTGCAAACAAATCTGACGGGAGCAGATCTGGCTGGTGCCCGTGTGTATGGAATATCGGTTTGGAACACCCAACTTGAGGGTGCAACATAGTCAAATCTTATTATGAGTAGATGGGATGAACCAGAAATTACTGTGGATGACTTAGAGGTGGCTCAATTCATTTATCGTTTGCTGAATAATCAGAAGCTTCGTAATGTCATTGATACTTTGGCGAAGAGGGCAGTATTGATTCTTGGGCGCTTTGGAGAGCATATTCCGATGCTACAACAAACCCAGGATGCGCTGCGGCACCACGGTTTTTTTTTCGATCCTGTTTAATTTCCCCAAATCTGATGCGTTGAATTAGACCGAAACGGTGCTGGTTATTGGTCCGGCAGTGGCCAAACGGCAGCAGCGGGAGGAACAGCGCAAACTGATCAAGGCAATGTTGGATGCTGCACAGTAGTTATTCGTCTCTTCCCTGCGGCAGCCGATCGGTGTTTTGCTATGATGCCTATCTGTTAGATCGGTTCTTCGTTCCGTTCTTCCCGTTAGGCCAATCGTGGCTGGTGCGCGACACCTTGGGCCTAGCATCGCCCCCACAGGCAAGTATGCCTACGCCCGCCCCAAGGAAAGCAGCTCAAAATATTTACCACTCTGAAAGAGGATGCAACGATGCCAAGCAAACGTCACACCCAAGCGATAGAAAGCCTTGCAAGAATGCGACGATTACAATGGGATCTGGTTATGATCGTGCGGCATCACAGTGCCGAAACCTTTCTGTCATTCTCCACTAATCAAGTTTATCTGGCTGGATTAGGACATCGTGTCGCAGCCGTTTTAGATTCTCGACTGCTGCCCCTGACAAAGCTAGCCTTGCCCTAACGCATTCCGCTCGAATCGGCTTTGAGACACGCCTCTGTTCCTTTGCAGGCGTCTTACGATTACCCGTAGCGAGAATCAGCGCTGTATATCATCTCCAGCAAACTACAGAAATTTAGGGGTGGTCAACTGGTTGATCAACTATCGCCCTTGACAAATATCAATGTATGACATATCATGTATTACGTGTCATACATGATATGTCATACAAAAGAGGAGGGGACTATTCCAAATGCGACTTCATGTGATACAAACGGGTTCGGTCCGGTTGAAAACAGCTTGGCCTGAAGGCAAAGGACATGGACTTGCGCGGAATCTGCATGCACTGCTTGATCCCGCCTGGACTGATCCTTTACCCATTTATGCATGGGTCATCGAGCATCCTGAGGGCGTGATCGTGATTGACACTGGTGAGACGGCGCAAGTCTCACAACCAGGGTACTTTCCTGCCTGGCCCCCCACCTTTCGCTTGGCAGTGCGTGAGACGGTGACCGAAGCCCAAGAGATTGGCCCGCAACTCCGGCTACTGGGCATTGCCCCCGATGACGTTCGTTGGGTCGTGCTGACCCATTTGCATACTGATCACGCTGGTGGGTTACATCATTTTCCGCGGACTCATATGATGGTCACTCGGGTAGAATATCAGCAGGCGACTGGTCGCAGCGGAAAATCACGCGGTTATCTGCCACAACACTGGCCCTCGTGGTTCGCGCCAACCCTGATCGATTTTGCAGATCAGCCCATCGGCCCGTTTCCCACGAGTTACCCCTTGACCCAGGCAGGTGATGTCATCTTGGTTCCTACGCCGGGCCACTCAGTGGGTCATCTCTCGCTATTCCTGCGTGAGGATAACCGAACCATCGCGTTTGCGGGGGATTTATCCTATACACAAGACCTTATGCTGCGCCAGAAGATTGATGGTGTGTCTCTCGATGAGCGAGCGGCTCATCAATCATTACAGCGCATGTTGACCTATGTGCAATCCACGCCGACCGTCTATTTACCTTCACACGATCCCGCCGCCACCCAGCGATTAACCGAACGGGAGATTTGTCCCAAGAGTCCTACCAAGGAGTAAAGACGATATGCAACTCGCAGAACAAATCCGCTATCTGATGTTAGCAGTACAGCGTGAAGGGAATCGCTATTTCAATGACGCCCTCCGACCGCTTGATCTGACCGCCGCACAAGCAGAAGTCTTGCGCGTTCTGCAAGAGTATCAGCCAATTTCGCTGGGAGAACTGGGCAACCTCTTGGTGTGCGAGCATGGAAGCCCAAGCCGTTTGGTAAACGGGCTCGTTACGATGGGGCTGGTGGAGCGCGTCACGTCTAAGCGAGATGGCCGTTATGTGACCTTGACTTTGACCGAGTTGGGGAAAGAGCGCGCCGAAGTCGTAGTACAGATCGAGGCGAAAATGGACGAGCAAATCATGGAATTGATCGAGCATGCGTCCATTGAACCGCTCTTGGAAGTATTCTGGCGCTACATCGAGGATCGCCCATCAGGGCTGGCCTTGGCACGACGCACGAAATGGCATGTCCCCCACCGCGATGCCGCTCATAAAGAGGCTTCTCATGCGGATTGAAAACCACATCGTCATCCAACGACCGCTGAGAGAAGTGTTCGCCGTTATTGCCGATTTTCGGCATATGCCCCTGTGGAACTACCCTATGGCCTAGCGGGACGGAAGCTGTCATGAGGTGCAAGCGATGACACTTAAGACACCAGCTTGTTTTTTGTCGGCAACCGCACATGTACCCCGTCGTCGTCCTGTGTCCAGACGAGCGATTCGTTCGAACCGATCAATTCCACGCTTGAAACTGCTTGTGGATAGTGTTCACTCCCTAGAGCAAGACTCTTGATAAGCGCTTGCTCATCGTCAGGCCAGGCTAGCATGATAGCAAAGAGTATTGCTCCTTTCGTCGTGAAACGAATGTCTTGGAGGGTGAATGGTTCCCGGCAAAGCCATCATGATGCTCTGCAACTGGCACCACATAACGAGTTCCAGCCTGATGAAACTGTGTAGCCCAGGCATCGGGATCAAATCGTGCTGCTGTCAAAGAGGGGATGAAATCCTTATAGCCAAAGGTTTCGTGTGAACGACGCCCAGTCCGCTTGGAAGGGCCTACCAGCGATAACACGTTCAATATCCTGGGCAAATTTTCGTCCATTAACAGCCCTCTTTCTTTCTTGTCCCCCCTCGGCGTTGCGTTGGTGATAAGGCAAAAATTCCTGGCGCGCCTGGGCCTGGAAGCATTAAAACTGCAATGTTGGCTATTGATGGAAGATCCCATCGCTCGCGTGCGAGTGTATGCTTGCGCTCATCCTTTCACTGCACCAGAAGACATTCCCGAGAGGATCCAGCGCTGGGCAACAATGTAGATCAGGAAAAGGGGTAAAATTGTGAGCATGATATCAGCTGAAACGAGCGCCCAGTTCGACTGATACTGACCGAAGAAGTTGTAGACAGAAAGCGTCATCGGCCAGTTGTCACTATTGTTTAAGAAGTATAACGGCATCAGGAACTCATTCCAGACGTTGAGGATATTGAGGATCCCACAAGTCACCAACACCGGTGTCAGCAAGGGAAGGATGATGAAGGCGAAAGTCCGAATCGGCGTGCAACCATCGATGAAGGCTGCTTCATCAAGCTCCTTTGGCACCGAGCCGATGAAAGCATAGATCAAGAAGACGTCGAATGGGATCTGTGTCGCCGCATAAAGCAGGATGATGCCGATCTGAGTGTCGATCAGATGCGTAAACTGCATCACCTTCGTGAGTGTGACGAAGTTCGTCGGAACAGCGATGCCCAAGATGAGCAGTGAGTAGAGGATTTCGTGCCGACGAGTCCTAAGACGAGCCAGTACATATGCCGCAAGCGCGGCCAAAAAAACGGCGAGGATCGTCGATCCAAAGGAATACAGGACGCTGTTGAAGAAAGCCGTCACCAAATTGCCTTGATCAATGACGGTGCCGACGTTGCCCCACTGCAGATTGTGGGGAAGTTCGGTACTCAGGGAACTCGCGTCAGCCTGTGTTTTTAAGGCATTCACGAAGACGAGGTAGATCGGCACGAGAGCTATTAGCCCGGCACCACTGGCGAGCAGGTTGTTGACGGTGGCTCGGATCGATCGCAATGGATTCATAGTTAAGCAACCTCAGGTCGGGACATGACCCTAATGGCGACATAGCCGAGCGCTATCATGATGATCAAGAACACGGTGGAAAGAGCAGTCGCGACGCCCCACTGGCCGAGTGAGAACGCATTGAAGATCGTGGTGTAGACAGTTTCCGTCGCGTAGCCGGGTCCCCCGTTTGTCAGAACGTAGACAATGTCGAACACGCGCAGCGCGTACAGAAGGTTGAGCACGGTTGTCACGGCGAGCACGGGTCTGAGCAGCGGCAACGTGATGTGGATGAATGCCTGCCAACTTGAAGCGCCATCAAGCGACGCCGATTCATAGTACTCGCGCGGAATCGCCAGAATGCCAGCGATGAGGATCACCATGATGTATCCTACACCCTTCCAGGTGTCGACGCCGATAACACTCCAAAGAGCGAGTGAGAGGTTAGTGAGCCAGTGCTGAGCCAAGCCGCCAAGTCCCACCAATCTGAGCATCGAGTTCAGCAGACCCGCATCAGGATCGAAGATCGATTTGAATATGATGCCAACGGCCACCATCGGGAGCAAGGCCGGTAAGTAGATGAGTGCTCGGTACAAATAGGCCAGCCGTCGGACGCCGCTCGTGAGGAGCAAGGCGAGTGCGAGGGCAATGACGGTCTTGAGGATGATCGTCGCGATGGTGAAGATCACCGTGTTCTTTATGGCGCTGACATAGATCGAGTTTGGTGCAAGAATGGTCTTGAAGTTAGCGAGGCCTACCCAGTGGATGTCGCTTGAGTAGCTACTCCAATCCGTGAACGAGTAGCCGAGGCCCAGCAGGCTGGGCAGCAGGACGAGTATTCCATAAAGAATGAGTGCCCCACCGGCAAACCACGTTGGATAGGCTTTTCTCATGTTCCCTGGCCCTTTCCTGGACGATAGTAGCAGCTTGGTCGAGTTGAACGGTCAGGTAGGAGAGAACATCCAGCCTCGGCCGTACAACTTTGTCACGTTTCACTTCGGTCGATCAACACACATCCGCTATCCTAATTGGCTTGCGAGACAAGCCGGAGGTATTTCCTTCCCCTCAGACGGTCTCGCAGAATGCCACTTGGTCAAGCGATGAGGACTACGGCCAGGCGGGATCCTTGGCAGCTACCGCCTCCTGCGTACGACGGGTGTCGATGCTCGTCAAAACCTGGTTGGGTGTCTCTTGACCCGTGAACATAGCAACCATATCCTTGCCCATGTCGATCCACTGCGGGTTCACGTAGTTAACGTCGTCCTGAAGGACGAGAGGTGTCGCAGCTTTGTATTGGCTAAGGAATGCCTGCTGCTCCGCCGTCCACTTGGCTTTGACCCCTGTGAAATCTAGCGTTGTGAAGCTTGCCTCGTTGTCGATCAGGTACTGCAGGTTCTCTGGCTGCGCGAGGAAGGCGAGGTATTTTTTGGCTTCTGTGATATGCGATCCCTTCGACCAGATGAACTTGGTTGGGCCAGCTGGATGCGTCGGAAGCAATTGGTTGTCGAGGATCGGGATGGGGAAGAAGCCGAAGCTCGACGCCTGGGTGTTCGGGTAAGCAGCATGGGTGCTGCTGGGGAGGGTGAGGTCATTGATCGTCATCGCAAACTTCCCGCTCGCCATTTGTTTTTGTGTGTTGGCATACTGATCAGACAACGTGTTGGAACCGAAAAATCCCTTATGGTACAGCTCATTGATCTGGGTCATAGCCGTAAGGGCGTGCTGGTTGCTGGCGAGTTTCGTCTGATTGGCATTAAGCTTGGCGTAGAGACCAGGCTCGAGGTTCTCCAACTGGGCACCAATCTCGGGGAACCACAGGACATGATGCCAGCCATCGCTGATCGGCTCATAGATCGGGGTGATACCAGCGGCTTTGATCTTGGCAGAATCAGCCACGAACTCATCGAACGTCGTCGGGACGCTCGTGATCCCCACTTTCTGGAAGATGTCCTTGTTGTAGTCGATGACCCAATAACCACTGTAGATATCCCAGATTTCCTGGCCATACACCTTGCCATTGACGGTAGACTGGGCAACGGCAGCTGGATCTTCCTGCTTCACCCATCCTTCGTTCGACAGATCGACGGCATTCGCCTCGACATTGTAGTTGACCTTCAAGTCGGACACGCCGCTTTGACCACCAAAGATATCTGGCCCTTGGCCCGAGTTAAGCTTCGTTTTGAGGACCTGGAAATAATTGTCTGCTGGGATGATCTGGTAATCGATGTGGATGCCGGTCTGGGTCTCGAACTTTTGGGCAAGAACCCGCTCGGGCTCCTTGATCCAGTTCGGACTCGCCATCACGGTCAGCGTGACCTTCGATTTGCCTGGAGATCCGCAGGCAGTTAATAACATGGACGAAAGCGAAAATAGCATCAACAGAAGCACGATGGTGCGCTTCTCGATGCGCAAGGGGGTACAAAACAGGCGTTGCATCATGGGAACTCCTAACTCAGAAACGATGAGCGGTGAAACGTTCAGCCTCGAACAACCTCGAAAAAGCGACAATGCTTGACTTCGCGTTGATGCAGGAATGATCACGCTTGTGCCTGAAATAGGACGAACATTTCCTCCCCCTTTTTAAAAAATACGTGAATCATACCATGTCATGTTTCGCCAGTTGACATGCCATTGGCGAAGCA
>JACDAE010000215.1 GCA_013695595.1 Ktedonobacteraceae bacterium
GCTCCGGCTATACTCAGCGCATGGCAACCGATGTCACTACCCTTGATTTTGAAGCCATGGCACGCGAGGCCGTTGAGAAAGCACAGCGCAGCTGCAACCCGATTGACATTGAACTCGGCGAGTATGAAGTGGTGCTCGATTCCTACGCAGTCGCCGATATGCTGCAAAATCTGGCCTTCATGGGTCTCACCGCAACCGCTGTCCAGGAAGAACGTAGCTTTATGAACGGCCAGTTCGGCAAGCAACTACTGGATCCACGCGTCACCATCTATGACGATGGGCACGATACTGCTGGACTCCCACAATCCTTCGATTACGAGGGCTTCCCCAAACAGCGCGTTGTGATGATCGATCATGGCATTGCAAATGCTGTGGTCTATGATTCTTTTACCGCCGCACGTGAAGGTAAACCAAACACAGGCCATGCATTACCTGCACCAAATAGCTATGGTCCACTCCCATCACACACGATGCTTGAAGCCGGTGATGCCAGCGTCGCGGAGATGATTCGCAGCATTGACCGTGGCATTTATGTCACACGCTTTCACTACACGAACACCGTCCACCCTGTGAAAACGCTCTTTACAGGCATGACACGCGATGGCACTTTCTTGATTGAGCACGGCGAACTAACGCGCCCCGTCAAAAACCTGCGCTTCACGCAAAGCATCCTGGACGTTCTTCATGACGTAAAAGCCATCGGGCGTGAACGTATCCAATGTTCTGAGTACATTACAATCGTTGCACCCGCCGTTCATGCTGCACGCTTTAATTTTACCGGCATCACGGGATAATTAAATTTTCGCTAGCAATACAAATACGTTCCCAATACCCGTAATACAAAAAAAGGTAAGGTACCAGGTTTACCGCGTCCGCGATTCATCGACCGTGGCCCAATATTCCATAAATAGCGGACGCGGTGAACCTGGTACCCTACCTCTTGTGTAGGTCCACGCGCCCACATCGATCCGTTACATTCCCCTTTAACAGGACGTTTGTATATATCGAACAAAGTCATCCGTTAGAACGTATAGAATACGTGTATTCCGATCACCCAAACAAGCTATCGTACAACGCTGAACGATCTCATGGAGAAATTAAAAGTATGTCCATAAACTGGGTTGACATCCTCTTCTTACTTACCGTTATTCTGCTGGTATTTAACGGCTTCCGTAACGGATTTGTGTTTAGCCTGATCAATTTAATCAGCATTCCACTCGGCATTGCCGCCGCTGTCTACTATGGCCCTCAATTAACATCTTTACTGGCTGGCAATAACCTGCCTGCAACACCTCTCATTTCCTATATTGTGCTTTTCTTTGGTGTCGTATTGGCCCTGCATCTGATTGGTACTTCTATACGCAGTACATTGAAACATATTCCCGTTATCGGCTGCGGTGACGGACTGCTCGGCGGGGCCATTGGCTTTGTCGAGGCATGGCTCATCTGGCTCATTTTGCTCATCATACTCGGCAATTTCCTGGGCAGCGTCCAGCAAGGCTCGCACATCATCTCAGGCGTGAATATTCAACTCGATCAGCTCACAGCCTGGCATAACTTCTATAATCAGGCCGTGACAAACAGCCTCTTCGCCCATGTGAATAGCTTCTTTGTCAAGCAATTACCCAACATACCACACCTTTCAAGCATTTAAAGGAGGATAGTTACCTATAAATACATTACCCTTGCGTTTCCTCGTCTGACTACATACAATATTGATAGGAGATTGTTTAAGTAGCAGAAATAGTTGGAGGAAACTACGACAAAGCAAGATCGTCTCATTGATACTGGCGTCAACCGTGGTCCAGAACTTGCTTACCTGGTCGCCGTCGAATCTGATGACCAGGATACGATGTGGAGCGCCGAGGATTCTCTTACCGAATTGGGTATCCTGGCGCACACAGCGGGCGCAAAAGTAGCTGGCACGATGATTCAACGCCTCCCCCATCCTGATGGATCAACGTATGTAGGAAAAGGTCGGGCGCAGGAGTTAAGCGCCTTAGAGAAGCAACTTGGCCTTGACCTGATCATCTTCGATGATGAACTCTCACCAACCCAACAGCGTCATCTCGAAAAGATGCTGGACGCCCGCATCGTCGATCGCACAGCCCTCATTCTCGATATCTTTGCACAACACGCTCGCACCCGTGAAGGACGCTTACAGGTAGAACTGGCTCAGCTCGAATATCGCCTGCCACGTCTTACTGGACACGGAACCGAACTCTCTCGTCAGGCCGGTGGTGCACGTAGTGGCGGCAGTGGTATCGGCGGTGGCGCAGGTGGGGCAATTGGTGTACGAGGTCCCGGTGAAACGCGCCTGGAGATCGACCGTCGACGCATTCGTAGCCGCATCTCATCGCTCAAAGAAGATATTGAAGATGTACGCACCCAACGTCAACTCCATCGTCAGCAACGTGCCGCGCAGGCCATACCCGTCGTTGCGATTGTGGGCTACACAAACGCTGGCAAATCTACACTCTTCAACACCCTGACCGAGGCTGATGTCCCGGCGGAAAACAAACTCTTCGCCACCCTCGATCCGGTTACGCGCCACATCGTCCTACCCGGCAATCAAGAAGTTTTGGTAACCGACACCGTTGGCTTCATCCAAAAACTGCCCACAAAACTCATCGCCGCCTTCCGGGCCACCCTGGAAGAAGTCATTGATGCCGACCTACTGCTAGAAGTGGTTGATACCAGCCACGAAAATGCTATCGAGCAGAACGAGACGGTCAACGAGATTCTAGGCGAACTGGAGGCAAATGATAAGCCACGGGTTACCGCGTTAAACAAAACTGATCTGCTCGCTGACCCCAATGAACTGGACGTAAGCCTGTATCCCAACGCAATCCCCATTTCCGCTTTACAAAAAAAAGGATTGGATACCCTGCTTGAAAAAATCAGCACGGTATTGGCTAAGAGCATGGTAGCAGTCCAGATCTTACTCCCTTTCAACAAGGGCGACCTCGTTGAGTTGTTTCATCGACGCGGCTATGTCGACTCCGAACAACACACTGCTGAAGGTACCCTTATCGTTGGTCGCATTCCGCAGGCTTTGCGTGGTTATTATATCCCTTACTCACGCGCCTTACATCGCTAAAAACAGCCCTTCTGGAGGTGAACTCATTCCAGAAGGGCTATCTATCTACACATCCCTGTTGAAATATGCTATCCTTAAGCACGAGAAAAACCCTTCCTGATCTTGAAACGAGAGCACCGATGTCAGAACGCATACTACCAAATAAAGTTCCTTTACGCATTCGTTTTCGCTCAACCACCGAACAAATACAGTGGGAACGTGAAGCTCTACCTCAATCTGCCGCCCTCACATCTCCTGATTTAACCAACGTGACAGGCATTCAGAAGCGTATAGAGCAAACAAAAGAACTTATACGGTTGGGGCAGCTTCTACGTGCCGATCTGGGCCTGGACGAAGTCATACAGCAGATTGTCGCCACAACGGTCCGTTGCATCGGCTTTCGGAAACTGGCCGTCAACCTGATCGATGAAGACGCACAACGCTTTTTGGCAGTTGCTTTCGCTGGTCTATCTCTTGATGAAGAAGATTTTCTGAGAGAAGCTGAAAATCCCATCGATAAACTTACAGTTTATCTACGACCAGAGTTTCGCATCAGTCAGAGTTACTTTATCTCCCATACCCATAACATCGACTATCAAGGCACGATAGTTACTATGCACACTCCTCACAAGGAAGGCGGCTGGCACCCGGACGATCTCTTCTTCGTCCCATTGTTCAGTCCACGTGAGCAGAAAATGCTCGGCTTCCTCTCACTTGATGATCCAGAAGATGGCAATCTACCAACAGAAGAAAGCATTCAGGTTACAGAACTTTTCGCCAACCAGGCTGCAATTGCTATCGACAATGCTCGCCTCTTCCAACAACAAGAAACCGATCGCTTAGCCCTGGAAGTGGGGATCGCACAGTTGCGTACCGAATTGGAGCCAATTCAGCGCGGCGATCTCAGCAAACGTATGCAATTAACCCATCAAAAGCTTCAACCCATCGGTGAAGCGATTAATGTTATGCTCGACGAGATCAGCAGCATCGTGAGAAGTGTGCAGATGGTCACTCAGGCCGTTGAGGAACACACGCGCAGTGTGCAACGCAGTTCAGAATTTCTCGTACGTGACACCAGCCAGCAGGAACGGCAGGTGAATCAGATCTCAAAAGTCATCGGCGACCTCGCTGAAATGATGCATCAGATCTCCGAACAGGCTGCCCATATGTCGCGAGCGGCGGTCGATGCGGTCGATGTTACGAATAATGCACAAGATACGGTTGCACGCGCCTATGCTGGCATGAGCAAAGTGCGCGAGGCCACCATGCTATCATCACGAACCATGAAATCACTCGGCGAGCGTGGACAGGTCATCAGCGAGACCGCCCTCGAAGTAAGCGATCTGGGCACACGCCTTCATCATCTGGCGCTAAACGCTGCAATTGAGGCAACACGGGCGGGCGAATATGGCAAAGGGTTTTCTACTATCGCACAGGAGATACGTTCGCTCGCAGTCGGCAGTTCAGAGATCGCACGCAATATTGGAACTTACATCCGTACCATTCAAAGCGAGACCAATGCAGCTTCGCAAAGCGTGGAACAAAATACGCAACAGGTGGTTATGCAAAGCGAACTGGTCACACAGACCGGGGTAGCCCTGGAGGTTATTGGAGAGGTTACCGATCAACTGAGTAGACTGATCGAAGATGTGCGTTCTACTGCGGAAAACCAGGCGCAGAGTTCTCACCTGGTCGTTGGTTCCGTGAACGAGATACTCCGTATGACGGCTGATATTACACAACACATGCGCGAAATGCAACAATCTATGGTCCAGATGGCCGATTTGACCAACTCTTTACGCCAACGCATATCAGTCTTCCACATCTCTGAGCACTAACTAATAGGGGACATGGGGAGAGACAATACTGTTTTAAGGCTGCCTCTCCTCTTCGTATGAGGACACAAAATCATAACCTAGACGCTGGGCCTCTTCATAAGCACTTTGCGCTTCGGCCTGTCTGCCCATCTGCTCAAGTGCGTGACCACGATGCAGATGCAGGATCGCTTCATAAGGTGCAAGCTGGATCGCCTGCTCATAGGCAACGAGTGTTGTCTCTTGTAGATCAGAATCATAAAGTACGCTGCCTTTATGCATAAAAATCGTGGCAAGTGACATTTGATTAGCAGTACTCCAGTCGGAGCTTACTCTGCCCGTTTCAACTTCGGTCATAATACAGAACCTCAATAATTAACCAGTACTATCGCGCACATCCAGCAATAAGGTTTCCTTTCAACTACTATATACGATAGGCGGTTACATTGCTATAAAGTATTACAGATTACCTATACGATGTGGCCCATTTAGCCGATTTTTGTACGATGCACCCGCTTAGATCGCATCTCCCGCGCACGCCACTCTTGCTCTACGCGATCCAGGCGCTCTTTCCGTTGTGGGCTCAGCTCATACTCACGATAGATCCGCTTCCCAATCTTCCATCCAACATATCCACCAATGATCGTGCCAAGCAATGCCACGGGACCTGTTGCCCAACCAAGATAGCCTCCATTGCCAATTCCTATGGAGATCAGCAAGATTGCGGCTAACGTGAGAAACAGGCCCGCCACAGTCCCTAAACAACAGCCTAACGGCCCTCCATTCGTCTCTCCCCGCGCCTCTGGTGGTAGCGTCGATAGCAGAGGGTCTTCTGCTCCTTCTAACAGCGATACTGGTTCTGGCTCAAACTCTGGCACATCTGGAGCCTCTGTTTCGATAGCTTCGGAAACCTGAGGTGTTTCTTCCACATTCTGATCCAACTCTGAGGGGTCTCCATTGGGTTCATCTGAAAATGAATCGAAAGATGTAGGCACAATAATTAAGTCCTTTAATGCGCATTCAGGTGACTTCTTGAGCTTTCCCTCTTGGAAAGCATGAAATTTCAAGATAGTTTTTTGATCCGTTTACAAGTTCAGCAATATTTAAGATTACGACAATTAGAATGTTCCAAATTGTCGATCGCCAGCATCTCCCAGGCCCGGTACAATATACCCCAAATCATTCAATTCTTCATCGAGGGCGGCGATGTAGATATCGATATCAGGA
>JACDAE010000226.1 GCA_013695595.1 Ktedonobacteraceae bacterium
ATATGGTGTAGGGGCGCGATTTATAAGCCCGTCTACCTAGAATACCAGCGATCCAGCCGTTACGCCCACCACCACCACAAACACTACTACATCCACTATGCCGAATCTCGTCTCGTGCAGCATCGTCTGCTTGCCATCAACCTCGTAGCCACGCACCTCTAAGGCGGTCGCCAGATCGGTGGCACGCCGCAGTGATCCCTGCACTAATGGGACAAATAACATGGAGAGGCTCTGCAACCGCTCAAGCATGGTGCCGCTACCAAGGTCCGCACCACGTGCACTTTGCGCCTTGATTAATTGTTCGGTCTCGTCAACCAGCGTGGGGATGAAGCGCAGCGCCAGCAAGGCCATCAATGCAAAATCATCAACGGGCAACTTCAGGCGGCGCAGGGGTGAGAGCAGGAGCGTGACGCCCTCGATCAAGGCTACAGGCGAGGTCGTCATCGTCAGAATCTGGGCGAAGATGAGCAGGGCCATGAGTACAAGGAAGCTGCTTATGAATATCCAGGTGCCACCATACGTAATAATGTAAGGCCCAATCGGAAACATCTGTGTTGCGGCATTCCCGGCAATTAGCCAGAATAACGCAAATGCAAGCAAGGCGGCAAGCAATAACACAATTCTGAGAAACCTGCGCCCCTTATGCTGCCAGAATGTGCGTAAAGTTGGTACTAATGATGTAAGAAAGCATACAGCGACCACGCTCCCCAGGATGAGCAGGATCATACGGGCAAGGCCATAGGACATCACAAGTGGACCCAGGGTATATAATTTTCGCGCATCAAGATCGGTCGTCGGCAGCGTTGGACCAATCCCTAAAGCAAACAGAATGACGATCAGCCAGACGCGACGCCATATCTCGCGCACCGAAATTCTGGCGCCAGCAAGGCTGATACCCACCAGCACGACAAGCACGATAAAAGGGACAAAGTGCCATTCGCGGTGACTTGCCAGGATCTGCCATACAACCAGCCACGCAACAATCAGGAGCTTTGTTCTGGACTGCAACCTATGAATTAAGCTATTTCCGGGATAATAGATACCTAATGGGATACTTCTAAACAACATCATCATTTACTCTTTTTTAGATATATGGAGCACATTCAATGCATCACGCAACCATAGAAATGCTTCATCGAGCGTAAATACATCGGGCGGAATTGCCAGTCCTCGTGTACGTAATACTGAGAGCAGCTCACCCAGCGGAGGTGCAACTAACCCACATTGGCGCAGGCGTTCGCTTTCCGTAAAAATGCTGCGTGGCGTGCCCTGTAGCACCATGCGACCATCGTGCAGGACAAAGAGCTGATCGGCCAGCGCTGCGACTTCGGCCATGTCGTGTGAGACGAGGATGATGGTAACGCCCTGCATGTCCTGAACGCGGCGCAAGTAGGTATAAAACTCTGCACGTCCATCTGCATCAAGTCCAACGGTGGGTTCATCCAGAATAAGAACCGTAGGGAGCATGGCAAGCACACCAGCCAGGGCGACGCGCCGACGCTGCCCACCACTGAGATCAAAAGGTGAGCGTCCACCATATTCATGTGCCGGCAGGCCAACCGTCTCCAGAGCTGCCATGACACGGGCGCGTACTTCATGACGACCCAGCTTCATGCGTTGCGGACCAAAGGCAACATCGGCAAAGATAGTGCGCTCAAAGAGTTGTCCCTCCGGAAACTGAAAGAGCATGCCCACCCTCTGACGCATCATACGCAGATCGACGCCCTTCGCGCCGACATCGATGCCATCCACCAGCACCGTGCCCTTTGTGGGACGCAACAGGCCATTAAAGTGCTGCACCAGTGTGCTCTTGCCCGATCCCGTGACGCCGATCACGGCGGTACAACTGCCACGCGCAATCTCCAGGTTGATATCGATCAGCGCATCTTTGCTGATGGTTCCCGACTGATAGGTGTGAAAAAGATGTTGGACGATAATAATTGGCTCGGACATTAGTGCATCAACTCCCTTGCAAGCGCCTCTATGGTTACAGCCTCCGGCGCGATGGGGAAGCCTGCATCGCGCAAACGAGCAGCCAATGCGATGGGCTCAGGAATAGCCAGATTAAGGGACCGCAAGCGTTCCAGATCGGCAAAGATCTCAGCAGGTGTGCCTTCAAGGATGATCTGTCCCTGTTCCATCACGACGATGCGTCGGGCGAGGGCGGCCTCCTCCAGGAAGTGAGTGACCTGGATAATCGTCAATCCATGCTCCTGGTTAAGCTGGTGCAGCAACGCGGTGATCTCCTGACGCGACAGAGGATCAAGCATAGAGGTGGCCTCATCCGCAATAATACATTGTGGACGTAGGGCCAGTATACCGGCAATGGCCAGGCGCTGCCTCTGCCCACCGGAGAGCTTATGGGGAGGTAGCATACTCAGGTGTGAAATTCCTACAGCAGCAAGCGCATCGGTAACGCGTTCATGGATTAAAGAGGCTGGCAGGCCACGCACGGTCAGGCCCCATGCCACGTCATCCTGCACGATGGTGGCAATAATCTGATTGTCAGGGTTTTGCAGAATCATGCCCACACGATCCCGCACCGTACGCTGCATGGCCTCCACCTTCGTATCCAGCCCATCCACCAGCACACGCCCGGCATCCGGCAACAACAATGCATTACAATGGCGTGCCAGCGTCGACTTGCCACTGCCATTATGCCCCAATAGGACCACATACTCGCCCGGCCATATCTGTAAACTCACCTCATAGAGAGCTGGCACAGGCTGCATACTACGCTGCTCTTGACTGATAACCATGCCCGGCTGCTTCTGCACAGGATACGCATAGCTAATAGACTTTATATCAATAAAAGGCGCTAAATTCATCAGCCTCCCCTATGCCCCTTAAGAATGCCCCACTTGAGAGCCATCCGTATGCTACGACGATTGATGCGGCGTAGAAGTTTCCCCCTTGGCAATGGTCTCACATCATAGCCCAATAAACGTACAAAAGAATTGGTGAATACATAGATAACAAAGACGATTGGACATAATACTACCCAGGTGCCGATGTAGAACGCGAGTATCCAATAACGAAACGCCCAATCTGCCAGCGACGACACACCTGGATACATACTTTGCTTCCACCAGCCAGCAAGTCCAGCATGGGCCGCCAATCCATTGATGAGTGATAGTATCGTTATATAGGTTGAGTGAAGGACATTGACTAACGTGCTCAAGGGCACGGCAAAGATCAAGGAACTGAGGATAATCGCACCATAAAAGGCCAGCGATCCAAAGGTCACGCCCAGCAGCAGCAAAGGCAACAGGGGCATGCGCCACTTCATCGTCACGCCCAGGAAGAGGCCGCCCATGCACTCTAAGAGCAGATAGATAACGGATTGCGTACCGACGATGATCGTTACCACGAAGAGCGCCACGCACAGGCCCATGATGCCAACATACAGGCCGCGTCGCAACACAAGGATCGTGAACACAATAAAAGTCAAAACACGAAATACCTGCCCACCAATCGGAAGGTAGATTGCTATCAGTTGGAAGAGCACCGCAATATCGGCCAGCAGCGCTCCCTCTGCAATTTCCACTGCCTTTAAGTTGCGAAACATGCTCTCTCCATTCTCAAATAAAACACGCTATTTTTCTCTGGCTCATTGTAGTGTTTTTTTTAAAGAGAAGCAAGGTTTAGATGAAAAATATGGTACAATTCAGTATAATTTCAAGCTTTTTGCACCAATAAAGAGGGGAAATTTATGAGCCAGGCATTGCCTAATGACGAACAGTTGCGCCACGACGCCCAGGTGCGCGACTTTATCAATAGTGAATTGCAGACACGATTCGCGCCGGAAGATGCCGTTTTACAAAACTCGTTGAAGAGAGCACAGGCAGAGGGTATACCCGCCATTCAGATCTCGCCGCTGCAAGGAAAACTGTTGCAAGTCCTTGCTCTGACCTGTGGAGCACGGAAGATCCTCGAACTCGGCGTGCTGGCCGGTTATTCTGGCACGTGGCTGGCTCGTAGCTTACCGCCAGACGGCAAATTCATCTCGCTGGAGATCAATCCCAAACATGCCGAGATCGCCCGTGCGACCTTTGCCGAGGCTGGCCTGACGGAGCGCACCGAAGTACGCATTGGTCCAGCCCTCGATCTTCTGCCCACGCTCGTTTCTGAAGCCCCTTTCGACCTGATCTTCATCGATGCCGATAAGGGAAATAGCCCCCAGTATCTGGATTGGGCCATCAAATTGAGCCGCGTGGGAGCATTGATTATAGCCGATAATGCGATTCGCTATGGAGGCGTCTTCCAGAACCCACCATCTGATGAAAACGCAAAAGGCATGGCAGCCTATAATAGTAAGAGCCTTGAGCATCCTCGATTGGTGACGGTGGCAATTCCCAACGATGATGACGGGATGGATGGCTTCGCTATTTCGGTTGTGCAACCACCTGTGTAGTAAGATCTTCCATCTCCGGCGCAAATGATCATGGGTAGGGGCGTGTCC
>JACDAE010000231.1 GCA_013695595.1 Ktedonobacteraceae bacterium
ACATTATCGCTAACGCTATGGCAGCTATAATACAGGGATACCAGAGATTTTGGTATCCCTTCTTTTTTACAATTAAGAAGGGAGAAATACCTATGTACAGATTTTTAGGATATGAATTTTCCAGCAACGAGATTGATGCAATCGTTGCTTTATTGAAATCAAAAAGAGATAAAGTAGAAGGTATTGTAGACAGGCGAAGGCTAACGAAAAAAGTACAGATGTATGCTCTCGAGGTGGGACTTTTGAAATGGGAGCATGATCGTCTGGTCTACGCATCGAGACAGCCTCTCTCATCAGAACAGATCCCCGTTGAGTGCTTATGGAGAATCGTCAAACCCATGCTCAGCAATGGTGTAACTGGGATGGCTCTCAGAAATGGTATTCACTGGTCTCATTTATGGATTCCCAATCATTCAGAGGAGCAACCATCGCCACAGGCTCTACAACTTATGAATGCGATACTCTTCAAACTTCATCAGTTTGGATATATTAAACTCTATAACTATGGAGATGTTTGGGAGGTGCATTTCAAGCCATTGTCTCCAAGAAATAAAAAAGGATGTGAGGACCAATGACGCTTCCTGATTTGCCACCTCACACTTGCTATGTCGAGATCTGGCCGAGCACCTATCAACGGCTTTTTCGCAAATCGCTCAGCCTGGTTGAAGTCTATAACGATCACGGGGAAACTGCCCTGCTGTTTCGCCTACTTCGTGAGCAGCCCCAGGCATTGCTTGAAGCAGTAAAGAGCGATGAACTTGACCAACATCTCTCAGATGAGAGAGCATGCTACCAGCGTCTTCTCCGTGATTGGCATTTCAGTCAGCAGACAATGCAAAACGCTCTTCCCAAACGCGTCGAGGCCCTGCGAGCAAACCTTCTTGCTCCCTATCGACGCTTACGTACTGTTCTCTTTGAGGCGTTAGAGTGGCGTGATTGCCTGGAGCGATACAACGATCCACGAGCACTTCACATCCTTGAACCGCCCTGGACGCGTACAGAGCGAGACGAATGGGCAGCGCTTCAGCTTCGGCTGGCACGCTCTCGTATGCAATGGCGACTCGCTCTTCCCCGCGACATTGCCGATCGGCGTTTTCCTGGTTCTTCAATCATTGCACAGGAAGACAATGTCATCTGGCTCGCCCCATCTAAGAAAGGCTAATCGCGATATGTGATAGCACAAAGCTTGGTTACAATCGTAATCGGGCTTTTGTCGTTGCGTCGGAAGAGGAAAATCTTTTCCAAATTGTTATATGTTGCCGTAATCTGTCTCGCATGCGAGACAGAAGAAGATAATGCGAAAGAAGCGCAATTATGAAAACATTTCCCATTCAATCGTACATGGAAGTTGACTATGATGATTTTGACGAGCTTATTCAGGACACTCTGGATATCCCAGGTTTTGATGCGCAGCGAATCTATGAATGGTCGAATGACTCCTATCTTATAGGGTCTACTGAGGACCAGGATGAAGATGAGGTCTTGACCCAGTTGCTCGCATTTTTAGCAGAGACACGAGTATCGGCAAGAGAAGCCGAGCAAAAAGAATGGCAAGCAATGGGAATCTCAGGAACTTATCCAGAGCCATATATGGTTCTGGATCGGCAGCTTGAGGATTACCATGCCAAGCACTATGACCTTCCGTCGTTCGATGCATTTCTACGCGCATTAGCTGTGCGGGAGCATATCCCTGAAGGCCTGTACCTGATCAGCGTGAGTTTTTAAAAGTAAATGCCCTGAAATCTGCTTCTGGCACAATATGTTACAATGGAGTTCCAGTCTCCTCGAAAGAGGAAGGCGAACCGGCAGGTTGATCGAGGCTCCGGCTGTTCTCAGCAGCCCATAAAGAGAACAAAAAAGATGGGTTTCGCCACCCATCTTTTTTGTTCTTATGAAAGAATTTGGAGAGAGGGTATGATGGCGCAAAAAAAGCAACGTCCCTTGCTCGATGAGCGTGGAATGCATCTCACTACAGTTCGTGGCGTCAACCAGATGCGAGGAACCTGTCCTGCCTGTGGGAAGCCAGATAAGCCACTTCATAGGAACTCCCAGGCGCAATACTGGTGCGCGACCTGTGTGCGTACAAAGGACAAAACGAAGAAGAAGTGAGATCAGCGTGGCCTGGAATTTCTCTCTGTTGGATACGCTCTTTCTCCCAGCCCATCTGATGAATGTGATTGTGAGCCATAAGCAAATGGTGTGATGGGTTGCTGCGAAAAGCATATCCCTTTTTTTGCCCTTTTATAGATGAGCTTTTTAGATGACGCTCTCCTCTCTTTTTCTTGTCCCAATGTGCGTGTTGATAGAGTTGCCTAACTTCTTCCATCTCGCTACATTTCCATAGTTCCCATCCTTACTATGGGTGAAGGTGCCCCGATGCCCAACCCCAAACAAGGAAGATCTGTTTCATCCCCTGGATGACTCTTAGAGGTTTCCACTGGTCGTTTCGATGAAATTTGCCTTGAATTGACATAATTCCTGTAAATTGGTTCTATAGCGTTGATATTGCGCTTAATACTAGGTATACTTTTCGGTAAGAGGATTCCATCGTAAAGAGGAGATTTATGGAGCAGAAAGACACCTACACGTTACAAGAACTCTTTGATTACTTGCCGATCACCCTGGTAGAGCTATCAAAGAAAAGTGATATCAACGAAGTCACCCTTGCCCGTATCAGGGATGGTAAAAGGACACGGCGTGATACGGTAAACAAATTGATGATTGCTCTCTCGCAGGTCTATGGGCGCAACTTGAGTATAGCAAACGTGATTGGCATTAATATCATGATAAACAAACGGCTAGAGAAAAAGGCGATAAGCGCATGAACCACAGAAGATTATACCTTCTGTGGTAAACCATGACTACGACGTTCGCTGTGCAGTAGGTGGTTTCTTTAGCAAGTAACAGTCTATCGCACAGGGAGCGATGAGGAAAGGAGGCGGTGAAGTGGCAGAGCGAACGAAGCTAATCAATGCGCGAAAGCGCAGGCATTGGTCACAGACACAGGCGGCAGATCTAGCGGGAGTCAGCTCTCGCGCCTGGATCACATGGGAGCAGGGGCATGCCGCACCACACCTTTCGAGTATAGATCTTCTCTGCAAGCTTTTTGAATGCAGTGCCGAGGATCTCGATTTTGGTGGTGTCGAAAATTCCCTTGCTATAGCTGACTCTGCTATGCATCCCGTCGCATTTGTGGATCTAACAATGCAATTACTTACTGTCGCCTTTGTGCCGCAGCGGCGCTTTGAAAGCGTGCAGACACATATTACCACGATTCTGGAGGACTATGACGCTATGACTGGAGAAATAATGAATCGTCGTGAGGCGTTGGCGCGTCTGGCGTCATTGCCGCTCATTGCTAGTTTGCGTCCTGGCGTGAGTAATCCACGCGCCGAAGACGTGATCACCCAGTGCGCCGCATCGATTGCGGCGTGTTGGGAGCTGAGTAAGTCCTCGTATGAAGAAGATCTTCATAGAGCATTTCAGACGGCCTCGACGTTTGTCCCTGCCCTCAAGGCCTTTATGGAATCGTCGCAGTATCATAAAGATGCCGCGACACTGATTGGGCAATGTAGCCTCTTGAAGACCGTACTCGGCTGGCATCTACAAGGGGTTAAAGAGGCGGCAGTGTACGCACGTGAAAGCATTGCTTATGCGCAGGAGGCTGGGGATATTATCCTGCAAGTCTCAGCAATGGACTATTTATGCTGGGCGCTCTATTATGACAACAAAACTCAGCAAGCAGAGCAGAACGCGGCGAAGGCAAAACGGCTCGTTGAGAAGCATAGGCAGGAGCTGCCCCCCATTCTCTGTAGTGGTGTGTATAGCACTTACGCCGTGATGCAGGCCAAAAATGGCGGCAATGCCACCGCGACCTTTGACCAGGCCGGGCAATACTTTGCCAATGGTGAGCAGGCAAAGCCACTCAAATATATCTACATGGATTATACGAAGAGTGCGTTGGTGCTCAATGACGGCATGATTCATTACTTTGCAGACGAGCAGTCGCAGGCGATGACCGCGTTTGAGAAGATCATTAATCCCAGCGATCTTTCAGCGCGGTTGGTCCTTCCAGGGCGTACTCAGGTCGAAACCCTGAACTTTATGGCAATGAGTACACTCAGGCGAAAAGACAAAGATATGGAGGAATCCCTGCATTACTGGAAGGCGGCAATGCAAGGTGCGATGACACTTCAAAGTGAACAGAGGTTCAATGAGGCAAAATTGACCTATGACATCATGGATGTGGTCTGGTCTGGCGACAAGCGTATCAAAGCAATGCGCGAACTGACCACGCATTGGTAGTGACTGTTTTTCAGCAAGGTTGAGGATCCTCAACCTTGCTTTTCTTTGCTCGTGCTTGTATTTGGATACATCGGTATACTGATTCTAGGAGCGTTTTGTGTTCCTATGTCGATACGTCGAAGAAGAAGAGGTATACCATGTTTTGTCCAATTTGCAATGAAGAAATGACTCAATGGAAAGAGGAGTTGGCGCGTAATAAGAAGCGTGCCACAGGAGCGACCTACCTGCGGCGGCGGTATCGCTGCGAGAAGGACGATACCTGGGGACGCATCGAGGTGCCGGTTGGCACGATACAATCAGCGGATCAGCATCGTGCCCCGGTAGCTGCTCGCTAATGGAGAGGTGAGGCACGAGAGACGGTGCCTCACCTCTTTTTATTCGTCCTCGCTCGGTTCACAGTCGGCAACCGTGGCCGGGCAACAATCCGGATTGCAGTCTGGCCAGTCCTTCGGATCACACTCTGGGTCGCAGTCCTGGTCATCTGGTCCGCAATCGTGCCAGTCAGGCCGTGCCGCAAACGCAGTATTGAGCATCGCCGTTGTAGCCTGCATCGTTGTCCCATTGAGGATGGTGGCAATGTCCTCTTGCAGTACATTGCCAAGGACGAATGAACGGCTCATAATGCAGTTGTAGACCTCGCCATTCGCCGTGATTACCGCCTTTCCCTTCGTGCATGCGCCGCATAATGCCGATATGGGATCTTCCTGGAGCAGTTGCGTTCCACGTCCCACCCCACGTGCCCGATCGACGCCGATCTTCTTGACGCCAAGATCTGTAAGCATCGCCTTTGCACTCTCAATATCCTGATCATCCCTCATCTTTACCATGCCTACACGAAGTTTCAAGCCACGATCAAGCACTTTTTTGATGTTTGCCAGCGTCTTGTGGTAACTACCAGTGACACCCGTGATTTCATCGTGGATCGCAGGATTGTCGGTATAGAAGCTGGTCGCAATGCGGACCTGGTGCTGCGTAAATTGCTCCCACATGCGCGACGTAATGCTGACTAGGTTGGTATAGACTTCAATGTGTAAATCTAACGATGCCGCGTACTCCAATAGCTCGCAGAAATGCGGGTGGATCGTTGGTTCACCTCCAATGAACTGGACGTAGCGCGTTCCTTGCGCCTGTAGCGATGCAATCGCCTGCTTCCACTGATCGAAGCCGAGTTTACCATGTCCAAGCCCTGGCATGCTCTCACGATAGCAATGCGTGCAGTGCAGTTGGCACGATGGTGTGATTTCTAGCCAGGCAAACGTTGTTTGCGGTGTAACCCCTTTTGTCTCAAGAACTGTTAACATTGGTGCTATTCCTCTTTCTCATAGTTTTCCTGGCATAATTATGATCAATGTATTTTGCCGCGTCAACCGCAAACTTCAGATCGTAAAGAAGATGCAGGTAAACTTCAGATCGTAAAGAAGATGCAGGTAAACTTCAGAGAAAATTCAGCTTTTCTCGACTGATCCCTGCTATCCTGTCTCTAGTGAACAAACGATGCCGCAATGCTCTAGCGTGTGTTGTCTGTAGAAGTTGCTGCATTGCTCCCTACACGTGCCAACGTATGATTCGCTATGCATGCGTTGCCGCTTCAGTGCGTGAGGGTCACTCTGATCCGTCAGGGCCTTGCATAGTCGGCTTCCTACCCCCACGTGTTGCCGATCGTGCCCACGCTCCGACGATGCCAGCACGCGAGGTACTGGGCTAATAGCGCCCACTCAGTCGCCTCGCTCGGTGACTCCGCGTGCTGGCGCTGTTTTTTTGATGATACGGGGAATAGTTCGGGGAATATTTATAGGAAACGATGAAACAACGCACGATTCGGAAATCCACGTGCGGCACTTTGGCAGGCAGCAGCTACCAGAGGAGGCACCTGATGGCAAATCAGAGTGAGGTTGCGAATCTCCTGGCGCAGATTACGGCAGAATACAATGCGGCCCATTTGGGACTCGAAGGGTACGCAATGACAGCCCGCCACGACATTATCACGGCTCGTATGGAGCACCTGGAAACTGCCCGTGAGGCTCTGGTCGAGGAACTTGGTGCAGATGTTGCCATGTCGATGATTATTGAGGCCATTGACAAAGGCAATCAGCCCTCGTAGGACATAACACCGCGATGAATTGAAGAGGTGCATCGCGTGCCTACCATCCTTTCTGTTCTGTCTTTAATGCAGCGTGGTCCTACCGGCCAAGTGTGCCCA
>JACDAE010000267.1 GCA_013695595.1 Ktedonobacteraceae bacterium
GCACCTCATCAATATCACCAACCATGTAGAACAGATCCTCGCGTATCCGATCGTGCTTGCCCTCCAGGATCTCTCGCACGCCGCGCAGGGTCTCTTTCAAAGGCACATAGCGCCCCTCAAGGCCGGTGAACACCTCGGCAACCGTCATGGGTTGCGACAAGAACCGTTGCAACTTACGGGCACGTGTGACAGTCAATTTATCTTCGTCTGAAAGTTCATCTACGCCCAGAATGGCGATGATATCCTGCAATTCTTTGTAGCGCTGCAATGTACGCTGCAAGCTACGGGCAATCGTATAATGCTCTTCACCGACAATCTTGGGATCAAGCACACGACTGGTCGAGGCCAGTGGATCGACGGCTGGATAGAGTGCTTGCTCAAAGATGGAGCGCTCCAACGCTACCGATGTATCGAGATGGGCAAAGGTGGTCGCTGGTGCGGGATCAGTATAATCATCGGCTGGCACAAACACGGCTTGTAGCGAGGTAATCGAGCCTCTGCCGGTCGATGTGATACGTTCCTGCAGGTCGCCCATCTCTTCCGCGAGGTTCGGCTGATATCCTACCGCAGAAGGCATGCGCCCCAATAACGCCGATACTTCTGCCCCGGCCTGGGTGAAGCGAAAGATGTTATCGATGAACAGCAGCACATCTTTGCCCTCTTCATCGCGGAAGTACTCAGCCATCGTCAGGCCCGTCAAAGCCACGCGCAGACGTGCCCCCGGCGGTTCATTCATCTGCCCAAAGACCATGGCAACGCGATCAATAACGCCACGCTCGATCATCTCCATATACAGATCATTGCCCTCACGCGTACGCTCACCGACACCGGCAAACACGCTATAACCACCGTGGTTTTGCGCAATATTATTGATTAGTTCCTGGATAATAATGGTCTTCCCCACACCCGCACCCCCAAAGGCACCAATCTTCCCTCCCTTCATAAAGGGGCAAACAAGGTCGATGATCTTAATCCCCGTCTCCAGAAGTTCGATCGGGATACTCTGGTCATCAAGCGAGGGAGCGGGTCGGTGGATCGACCACAGCGGCGCATCGGTGATTTCTTCTTTGTTATCGATCACCTGGCCCAACACATTAAAGATGCGCCCAAGCGTCTTCGTGCCAACCGGAACAGAGATCGGACGGCCAAGATCAATCACTTCGACGCCACGCTGTAATCCCTCAGTTGCGCCCATCGCGATACACCGTACCCAGTTATTGCCAAGGTGTTGCTCAACCTCAAATGAGAGGTCCTGCGCGCTGCCTGGAATACGCATCCGCAATTCGTTGTAGATCGCTGGCAGGTGTTCGGGTGCGAACTCAACATCCACAACGGCCCCTTGCACCTGGACGACCCGACCTTTTTTCTCAACTGCGATAGTCATAAAGTGTGTTCTCCTTCGTCTTTATTCAATTGTTTTCTACATGAACTTTACAGCAAGCGAAGGGGATGCACATGACTTGAATGACGTAATGCGGCTGATGATAAAAATGAGGGGTTGGTTATCTCTGTATAGGTAAAATAACGTAGGGGGTGCAAAAGGAAAAAAGAATGATCCAAACGGTAGGGTACCAGGTTCACCACGTCCGCAATTCATTGACTCCGTGGCATAGAGTTGATAAATCACGGACGCGGTGAACCTGGTACCCTACCCTATTATGCGTATTTATTGATATCGGGGGTATTATTTGGGAATCTCCACATCCGCAGGTCCGATCGGCACCGTTACAGACTCATCCACCGGAACAGTTTCAGAGTGTGGAGCAGCACCACTTTCGCGTGGTCGAGACGAACGCAGCGTCTGGTACCTTGCCAGGAAGTAAGAACCAATCACCAGGATCGCCGCAAGCACCTGGGCAAGCAATGTCTGGGTCGTGGGGAAGACCGCAAACCACATGCCCATCCATGTAGGGATAACGTTAGCCAGCCAGCTTACCGTCGTGGTCGGTATCCAGAGTGCCTGCTGCATCTCAAACGCCGACTCGCCAACCATAATAAGCAAGACAGCACCTAACATCACGCCCGTCAGCACCAGCATCTTTTTATAGGGGAGATGATGATGCGCCACAAAGGTCAGTACGGCGACAATGCTGGTGAAGAACAAGCCCAGCACGACGCCTTCCAACACCACCATTCCACCCATGCGCAGCCTGTAGCTCTGCAAGAAAAGCACCACCTCAAAGCCTTCACGATAGAACGAGGAGAAGCCCAACAGCCCTAATCCCCACCACAGGCGTGCCTTCGACACCTCGGCACTATTGGCGCTCTTTAAGAGGCTGCGCTTCTTCTTGTTATGGAGCGAGATCCAGCCCGTCCAATAGACCTTATGGAAAAACCAGTTCATGACCACCAGCAAAACAACGATCGCGAGTAGGCCAGTAGCAGCCTGTACATCCAGGGCGGGAATATTCTGCGTCAGATCGTTGATGATGCCGACCGCGATAAACCAGGTAATCACCGTCGCCACAAAGCCTATACCCGCACCCGCCGCAATCGGACGCCGCTGCGCCTGATTAGCACCCATCATGCTGGCTGTAATAGCCGACAATACCAGAATACACTCCAACCCCTCCCGAAACACAAGCACCCCAATATCAAGAATTGCAACACCCACGCTCGTATGTGGGATCGTCGGATCAGGATTGCCACCCGCCGTGATCCCTTGCCACGTTAGTATTCCCGCCACGATCAAGGCACCCGCCACAAGCAAAATACGGACTATTCCGCGCCCAGGTTTCTGTATACCATGCAATGGAGTCTGACTTGACATGTTAAAACCTTCCTCGCCATAAAAGTTACAGCCAATAAAATATATTAGGTAGTGCTAATATCATACTGCACAACTAGGATATTAGCATCACCTAATGGAAGATGTCAAGAAACAAAGTTCGATCTATCTGGCATCCTCACCGGATATCGAGCAATTCACAGGCAAGTATGTAGATTCCCATTGCAGGATTGTAGCTTCCTCGCCAGCTTCTTATGATGAGGCTACTGCTAAAAAAGTATGGCAGATCAGCGCCAGATTGACCGGTCTGGAGCAGGAGAGTCTGAGCCTCTGACACTCAGGCTCATCCAGATGTTTCTTGCTTCTACGGTCCTACAAAATTTTATGTTCAACCGCAAAACGTGTGGCGGCACTACGTGAAGATACACCAATTTTGCCATAGATTGAGCGCAGGTGCGTATTAACCGTGCGTGGGCTGATCACAAGCGCCTCGGCAATACGCGCATCGGTCACCCCCGTGGCAAGCAGGCGTAAAACATCGACTTCACGAGCCGTCAAACTGGCGGGATAAGATGGAGCAATTGATTTTTCTTCAGTCCGCTCTGGTACTGCAATGAGCGCAACCAGGCTGAGAGCAAGTTCGAGCGCGATCGTTTTTCCATACATCCAGACTTCATTGAAAACAGCATCGCTCAACGCTTCATGTAACGCTACAAGTTCTTGTTCATGGCTGACGCTCAACGCCGGAGTAAGCGGGATCTGCAACCCATCGCGCAACGTCTCTGTCGTGCCGAGAAAGAGCACCGCACGCTCTGGCAGGCCGATCTGTCGACAGCACCGGGCAAAGGCTTCGAGCGCCTCAGCCAGCCCTGGCCGATCACCTATCTCCCAGGCAAGGTGCACACTCTGCTTGAGCAACGTACATGCCTGCACGTGCCTCTGTTGCATGCGTGCGATATCCCCCAAACCGCATAGTGCTCTCACCATCGTTACTTTATCGCCAAGCTTGCGTGTAAGTTCCAGGCACTGCTCGTAATAGGCCTGAGCGGCGGGAAGCATTCCACTGATGCGTTCCAGTTCACCCAGACCCGCTAATAAAAGCGCAATCCCTGGCGTATGCTCGATCTCCCTCGTGAGGCGCAGCCCCTCTTTGAAGAAACGTGCTCCCTGCTTCCTATCGTTCTGCCCAAGCGCGAGTTGTCCCAGGCCAGTCAGCGCCACGGCTCTCTCTTGCCTGTTCCCCAGCGATGTTGCGAGCGCAAGGGCGGCCTCAAAGTGCTCTTGCGCAGATAGAACGCTCCCCTGCAAACGCTGAATAGTGCCAATCCCATTCAGACACGTGCTCTGGTTCCAGCGATCCTCGATCTCTTCAAAGAGGGTCAGGCTCCGTGAATATAAAAAATGTGCCGTTTTCAATCTGCCCTGCAAGTGCATCGTATGTGCCAGATCGGCCATCACATCGGCCTGACTACGTACATCGCCAGCTTCACGTAAGAGCACAATGCTGACATGGTAGCGCACGCACGCATTTCTGAAGTTGCTTTGTTTGCTCTCGATCTTGCCAAAGATACTATGGAGAATGCCTTTGCACCAGCGATCATTTATCTCCTCGCTCGCCTGCATCCCTTCTTGCGCATAGGTCAAAGCGGCTTCACTGTGGCCCTGGTGCAATTCCAATTCCGCCAGCATCGCCGCCGCAAGCGCCTGGGTCCGCTGCTCCCCTGCTAATGCGGCCAGTTCTTTACTTTCCTGCAAGCGTCTGTATGCCTGGGTAAGATTGTTGCGCCTGAAAGCCACAACGCCTGCGCCATAGAGCACCTTCGCGCGCAGCAGAGGAGCCTCTTCACCTTTATGCAGGGCCAGTATCTCTTCAAGCCAATTACGTCCTTCACTCAAAGAGCTATGCACCTGCAAATATCCGCTCAGTGCGCTTGCCAGGCGCAAGCCAATAATCGCCTCGTTGCATTCTATAGCCCAACGCAACGCTGCCCAGAGCTGGCCGGCTTCCTTATCAAGCTTCTGCAACGCTCTCTTCTGCTCTCGGCCCTGCAAATGTGGTTCCGCTTCCTCTGCAACATAAAGGTAGAATTGCGCATGACGCCGCTGTGCATCCGCAAGTTCGTTATGTCTTCCCAAATACTCCTGGGCATACTCACGAATAGTCTCCAGAAGCGTAAAACGTATTTCCCCGGAAGCGGCCTCGATCATCTGCACCAGGCTCTTATCTACAAGAGAGGTGAGGATATCAAGCACATCATCTTCGCCTTCATATTGCCCGATGGCCTGAGCAGCCGCCAGGGTCCACGTTCCGACGAATACGCCGAGAGACTGGAAGAAGCGCTTTTCGTCCTCATTCAGAAGATCATAGCTCCAATCAAGCGTGTCGCGCAGCGTGCGCTGCCGTGCGGGTAGATTCTGCGCACCCCCTGTCAGCAGCTTTAAACGATGCGTCAGGCGTGCGAGGATCTCCTTTGGCGTTAGCAATTTCACGCGTGCGGCGGCAAGCTCGATTGCCAATGGAAGTCCACCCAGGCGGATACAGATCTCTCCAATTGCGTGCATATTTTCGTGCGTCAAATCAAATGCTGGCCTGACAGCCCGTGCGCGTTCCACGAAAAGCGCCACCGATGCAGATTGAGCGATTGTTTCTAAAGTTGGCGCGTTAGAGTGATCAGGCAGAGCTAGAGGCTTTACAATAAACTCATGCTCTCCATAGAGGTGTAGCATCTCCCGGCTGGTGACAAGCATCTTGACATGTGGGGCGGCCACGAGGAGATCGACCATCAGTGGGCCTGCGGCAAGGATCTGCTCGAAATTATCCAGAACCAGGAGGAGGTGTCGCTTCTGTAAAGCCGCTTGCAATTGGCGCATGAGCGGTTGCCCTGTTCCTTCTTCAATTGCAAGCGCCTGGGCGATACTTGAGAGCACAAGATTGGCTTCGCGCAACGGTGCCAGCGAGACAAAAAAGACCCCATCGCTAAATGCTGGCAACAGGTTCGCCGCGACCGCGAGTGCCAGGCGCGTCTTGCCGCTCCCACCAGGGCCAGTGAGCGTTAACAGGCGTATATCGGCGCGTTGGCAGAGCGTAGATGCAGCCACAATTTCCTCTTCTCGTCCAATCAAAGAGGTCATTTGTGCGGGCAAGTTATGCGGATGATATAGCTGACTCTGTAGAATTGGATCGAGCATAGCCAACGAGCGCTCCATAATTCTTTCTCTAACCTGGGAACAACCACTGGGTAGGGGCGTGTCCTTGCGACCACCCGACC
>JACDAE010000268.1 GCA_013695595.1 Ktedonobacteraceae bacterium
CGCACGCAAGGTGACGCCCCTACCCAATATGGCAAGCATAATAGGATAACATCAGCGTATCCGGCGTAGCGCGACGCGCAGGTGGCTACCGCCAGGGACAATACCTACGGGCAGAACCTCGACGATCTCATATTTGGATGCGGCAGCCACCGCCCCACTTGTTGCACTAGTTGTATCGGCCACAAAAACTGCACCCGTAAAGCTCGTACCGAGGGGAGCAATGAGCAGGGTATCGGCATTAAGAGGCAACGCATGACCACTACCATCAACAATCTGGGGATTCACAACATGAAGGGAGCGCATAATCACCTGCACCCCAGCATATGTATAGCTGCCACTCGCCAGATAGACGATCACGACGGTACGCTGGCGGCTGGCAAAACTGCGGGTTATCACCTGCACTATATGCTGAATCTTACGAGCATCCAGAGGCATCGTCCTATTCCTTTCCGCTCACATGAATGCGTGCCAGTTCTTCATGGATATCTATCTCCTCGCCAGCAAACTGGAAGAGCAGGCGCATGGCGGTCTCATCACTGACCCACCCTTGCTGCTTCGCCACAGTAAGAGCGGAGACCAGCATCTGCGTCGAGGACGCAAGCATCTGGTGGTCGTCAACATCAATTTCAGGGAAAAGAAGCTCATAGCGCAGGTCGATATCAGCCGCAAGTCTCTGTGCCCTACATGCTTCCTTTAGCACACGATCAAGAATAGTACGCAAAAGAAAGCGCATGACATATTGGCGACGTTGGAACTTTAAGAGCGTTGGAAGTCCCATCTCAGTGGCTGTAGCTTTATTTCCGTTACTGCCATCTGAGAGATAATGCTCAGGCACCTGAGCTCCAACGGCAATCATCAACTTCAATGCTCTACCATCTTCGGCAGCCTCATTCGCGTTAATCTCAGGCTTAATGGCAGACCATATCTCGGCTTCATTGTGGATTAGCACACTTCCCGGTTCAGGCGGGACAGTATGCTCCATTTTTTTACGATCAATGGCCTTTTTATCGGCTCCAAGCAACTGGACATCCCACAAAAAAGCGCCTTTATACTTATTAATGCGTACCCTATCGGTCAACCAATCTTTATAGCGACGCAGCCAGGGGATCAGGGTCGCAAGGTCGCTTTTACCACGTTTAGCATTGGAAACCTTGTTAATACAAAATTGCACCATCTCACTGCCAGCTACAAACCACTCGCCCTCGAAGTTGCGTTGCTCCTGGGCCATGGATGCAGGCTCTCCCAACTGGTTCGCACTCGGACCAATGGGACGCCGATGAAAGCGCAGCACCGTCTCGATATCATCTGGATCGGTCTCAACCTGATCAATAATCGAAGGGTCAACCTGACGTATTTTGACGCTGCCGTCAATCGCGTTGACATAGAAACGGATGAATTGTTCGCCATACAGCGACAACTCTGTACATAAAGCGTAGATGCGCGTCTCCATATGGTTATCAGGATCGTGCCAGAAATCCTGCAGCACGCTCTGAACGGCTGGATGGTTGGCTGAGAAGGTAACGCCTTTCCCAAGCACAAAGCTGGTCGTCATCTCGATGATCGCAAAGGCCAGCGGATTGGCGTTATACGCCTCATAACAGAGGTTGTGCAATTCGAGATAGGTCGAGGGAAGCGGATCTTTTTGCGACCAATTGTCCGCCAAACTACGCCAATAATAATCTTCTTCGGTGCCTGAAACTGTGCGGCCCCAATAACGATCTTCTTCGGTGGAACTTGAGGCCAGCGGATTGCTCTGCTCCTGCACACGCATTGTAGATGAAGGGAGCCAGCGCAGAAAAGGTGGTCGTGACATGGTGGATAACTCCTGGGAGAGATTGAGAAGGTGAGTAAGAGGAAGGTCGACGCGCGGATAGGTAACATAACCTGCTTTAAGTATAGATATAAGCAAGGGTACTGTCAAGGCAGGGGGTCTCAGAGGGTGCAACTCAGATTTTCGCATCGGGACCACCATCAGTGTAGGGAAGCCATTTATTATTCCGGGTTGCTCGATTGCTTGGCAGCTCCGGAATAATAAATGGCTTCCCTACACTGATGACATTCTGAAAGCACATGCTTTTTCGACCGATCGGCCAGGCTGCGAAAATCTGGGCTGCACCCTCGTGCATAGAGGCATGTGCTCGCCACCACACGGCACCTCAAAAGGATCGTGCATCGGCTCTACGGACAATGGCGAGCACACGCCCTACGCCCAAATTTGTACGAATAACTATTTTGCGACGTGACGTTTGAGAACATGTTCATTCGCAACCATAACCTTTTCGGCATCCTGCACATCTGCAACCACCTCATAGCCACCGAAGAGGAACGGCTGGATAAAAAAATCCTGCGCCAGGATATGATGAATCCCATAGTGGGGATGACGATGATGGATATCACAAAGAACCATCATATTCTCTTCCGAATCGATAAAAGCCTCCAGACTGGCATGATCTTTGACCTGAGGAAAGATTACGCGCACCTTATGCGGATCACAGGCATTGAGAAGGCTGCGTTCAATAGGATAATGATGCGTTTCTATAGCCTGGGCATGAAAGAGATTCTCACGTGGATCATCTAATGTTGTGTTGCGAACCCCGCAGATGGCACAGGGAGTGTCAAGCGTGTAGACCAGGCGGTGATGAGTACGCATGTAGATTGGCGTCTGCTCACGTGGAGGATGCGGAGGGGTCATCTCAATCTGTGCCACCTCCACGGTTGTAGCATGGACATGCTCAAGCGTTACCTGTACCGGCTCACCGCTACCGTTCCGCTCGACCTGCTTCACATGGATATCTTCGGTGATACGCTTATGTACCTCAGTCGTTTTAAACTCTTTACCCGTTTTGATATGCACATCTTCCTTGATGTCTTCCCTTACCTGCGTCCTCTTCACCCCCTGACTGGTGGCATGCACATTATCGGTCTCAACGTGCTGATGCACCTGGGCGATCTGCTGCTGACCCTGAGGAGTAGAATGAGGCGTTAATTGAAGATGAGCGATTCCGGGGACAGCCTTCAATAAATTATTAAAGCGTAATGGTTTAAACATCTGCCTTCCTCCCACATAGAACCCTGACAAACGAGCACACAAACTTTAAAGAACAATTACCCCTAACACGACGGTTCTCTCACAAAACATTGTAACTATCTCCCTCTATCATAAAACTCAGTGTGTATTTTGTCAAGTCAAAAAGAAGTATAAAAAATTCTATTGATATCATTACTGCAATGTCATTCTATTTTATATATATCATCTCGCATCATGGGTAGGGGCGTCACCTTGCGTGCGC
>JACDAE010000320.1 GCA_013695595.1 Ktedonobacteraceae bacterium
GCCCGCAAAACACACACACTCGTAACCCTTTTCGGCCCGCAAGCGGGCCGAATCCAGAGAAAAAGCGAAAATTAAATAGCCCTGTTCCTATTGCATCTCCACTTGACCTCTTCGAGTTTGAGAGGTATACTTTCCTCGCTGGTGGCAGCGGGAGCAATCATTTCTTCTCGACCCGCTTGAGGATACTGAATTGAGGGTACTGAAAATGTTAGACCGATACAACGTAATACAGCACTCGCTGCCTACAAACAAACAAAGAAAGATACTCTCATGCTTGACGAAATTTTAGCAAATAACGCACGCTTCCTGCAGCAACAGACATTGTCTCCTATCGGTCACGCACCACGCAAACATACGGCACTGATAACCTGTATGGATTGTCGCCTGGTCACTATGTTCGAGGAGGCACTGGGCCTGCAACGCGGAGAAGTGTTGGAACTACGCACTGCCGGTGCCACCATTTCTGAACCCGACCGCCCTCAAGCCGCCAATGATCTCATTCGCTCACTCGCCGGTGGCATCTATCTGCTCGGCGTGCGCAAAGTCCTGGTCATCGGCCACACAGAATGCGGCCTGGGACACGTCAATTCGACCGCTCTGACAGCCTCAATGCAGGCATTAGGAGTTGATCCGCAAAAACTGATACAGCAAGAGGGACTGGGTGACATCAATGGCCTGATGCGCTGGCTCGGTGCCTTCCAGGACGTACATGTGAATGTCAAAGAGGTCGTCAACACGATTCGCACCAGCCCATTTCTCCCGCGCATCCCCGTACACGGCCTGGTGATAGATATCAACACCGGTAAATTGACGGTCGTCGATCGCGATGCCAGAGAAGCAAGCATCGCATAATATGAACCCCGACACCAGAGATATTATCATTCACCGTTCTGTATCCCTGGTGTACGGCTATATGGTGTAGGGGCGCGATTTATAAGCCCGTTTTACCCACCCATTTTGCCCGTTTTACCCATTTTTTTACGCGCCCATTTTGTCTGTTTTACACCATTTTAGACAACGTCGATTTTGTCAAAATCTGGCGTATAGGCTGAACCATTAGAGAATGCTATCGTGTTGTTCCCCGCCTTCAGATTGACCGATATATTCAGCGTTACCACCTCGTTCCAATCACCAGTAGCGGCGAAACTGACAGCAAAAGATGCCCCTCCGTTAATACTGATATTGGCTGTACGATAGGTACCAATTCCATATGTAGATGTATCACCATCAATGTATGAAATTGACAGCTTATGGCTACCCGCGCTACTCATGTTGACATTATTAAACTGTAACGTCCCACCTTTGCCGACATAGCCAACGTTCTTACCACCTGAACAACTGGTACAGGTCTGCACGACCGCGCCACCTCCCAGCGTATTACTGGCAGACTCCGCCTCATAGGTGGCGAAATTGCCGTAGATGGAGTTTGTACCGCCCGGTTGCGCTGTAACGGTATCGATATCGGGTCCCCACGCGCTACTATTGGAAAACTGGAGCGTATTATTTCTTCCCGTCAGATACGCTGTGATCTTCACGCTCCCGACCACCGGGTTTGACCAACTCCCTCCCGTCGAAGGGAAAACAACCGCCACCCCCGGTCGGCCATCCGCACTCACAATTGCCGTTCGCGCACCGCTATCAGCATTGACATAATATATCGTCACGACCTGTGGGCCTGGAAATTTGGTCTGCACATTGTTCAACTGCAAAACGCCGCCGTTGCCGATATGGCCAACGTTTTTACTGCCCGAACAACTGGCACAACTCTGTACTAATGCCCCTCCGCTCAGCGTACTACTGGAAGCTTCTGCCTCATAATTTGCAATGGCAGGCTCCGTGCCACTGATCTTCAGCATGACAACTCCATGGGCAGGCACACTGGCGGTATAGCTGTTTGAGAAACTGCCCAGATTGGTGTGCGCCCAGAGATCACGTATCGACGCGCTCCCTTTTAGATCAATATCATTCCAGTTTACCGTAATATTGGCGGTCGAACCCGTCCGGTTCAGTAATGCGACCGCTCTTTGCCCGGAACCACTCAGGACTTTTGACCAGACTTGCAATCCAACTGATGGTTCACTGACTTTGATGGCCTGGAGATCCAGCGGGTCCTGATCAACAGCTATTACGTCGCTATTCGTCAAGATAGATTTCGTGGTGCTCGACATGGTCGTGATAGTATTGCCCGCAAGCAACGGTGCTCCAGCAATAGCCCAGAGACTGAAGTGTGCCTGACTCTCCGTTGTGCTGATCCCTCCGGCACCAACCTCCATCATGTCAAGATCGTTGTAGCTCTCTAACGACTGTGCATCAGGGTGTAGCATGCCAGCATCAAAATTTTTCAGAATATCATTCCAGGCAACATTTCCCTGGCTAAAGCTGATGTCGTTCGAGACACGCCAGGAATTTCCAGACGCCGGTCCCCAATTCCATGGGTCCGCTACGCCCCATTCGCAGATACTAAAACCCATAGGATGGCCCGTCTGTGCGGTTGCCTTTGCAATAGAATCGCGAATCTGCGCATACTGCGTCGCTGGATTCAGGCCCAGATTCACCCCACCACACCAATCAACTTTGACATAATCAAAGCCCCACTGCTCGAATTGCAGCATGTCCTGGTCATAATGATTATAACTTCCCTGGTTCGTGCCCCCACATCCATTTGTACCTGCATCAGTGTAAATACCCGCCTTGAGTCCTTTGCTATGTATATAGCTTGCCAGTGCCTGCATACCGCCCGGCCACTTGCTCTGATCGACCGTGATATTGCCATTGCCATCACGGGTACCACTCCACCAGCCCTCATCCGTATTTACATACTGATAGCCAGCAGCCTTCATTCCGCTACTGACAACCGCATCAGCCGCTTTCTCAATTACAGACGCATTGATGTTTGCAAAATAGGCATTCCAACTCGACCAGCCCATAACGGGCGTCATCTCTTGACCGTTCGCCAATGCATACGCTGATGGCAATTTCTGATTACTAACCATCGAGATCAGGCAGATCGAGGTCAAGATGACTGCGACAACCGATATGCGCAGCACTAATGCCGACCAGCGCGTAGAACACCGTGCCTGTTGATATTGCCCTGGGGAAATCCTTTGTGGGTAATGTTGTTCTGGGGAAATCGTTTCCTCGTGCATAGGTACCTCCATGTTTGCCGATCCCTCTCTCATAGAAGGAACAAAATATATTTCTCACGACCGAGTACTACAAAATGCGAGCCTGGCTCAAATAGAATAATATGATGCATAATTAGCTGATGTCAATATTTTGCACAGGATAATTCTTCTAATCCGCAAGAATACGAAGCTAATCACAAAGAAAGGGTCTGTATCCTCCTAGAGGGAACCATTGGGAAATGGGGTAGGGATATGCTACAATAACAATCGAAGATTACTATCGCATAACGAAAAGACGCTCATGAAAACATATTCGCAACCAGCATACCAGCGTATTACACTTCTGCTCACACTTATCATTGCCCTCACACTCGTTGCATGTGGCGGCACAACTGGCCCACAGACGGGGCAGACGGTGGCTACACCACAACCGACACAACCAGCACAACCAATCTCTGGCCAGCAGTTGCTCACGGGATCGGTCACATATGTGGCATTAGGGGCTTCAGATGCCGTCGGCGTTGGCACCACTCAACCAGCCACGCAAGGATATGTTCCTCAGATAGCGCAAAAGCTTCCCAAAGACTCGCATCTCATCAACCTGGGAGTAAGTGGTATTCACCTGCATGAAGCTCTCAGCGAGGAACTACCAGTTGCGCTCACAACGAACCCGCGCCTGATCACAATCTGGCTGGTGGCAAACGATTTTATCGCCAATGTCTCCTACACCAACTATATGCAGGACTTAAATACCCTTCTCATGCGCCTGCGGAGTAGTACCCATGCGCGTATCGTAATGGCAAATCTGCCTGATCTCACTCGCCTCCCCATCCTTTCGCGCCTCGGCAAGCAACAGAAAGCGACAACATTGGCAACGATCCAGCGTTGGAATACGACAATCGCCAGCACAGCCAGACGCTATAATGTTAGTATCGTCGATCTTATGGCGCAGGCCAGTCTGATTACCTCACATCCCAACTATATCAGCGGCGATGGCTTCCATCCAAGCGCGGCGGGGTATGTACAATTGGCAAATCTCTTCTGGGCAGAGATTCAATAAAGTCCTATTACGTTGCAACTCCGACGTACTATGTTATACTACTCCTATGATTATAGGTGCATGCGAAATCACGTTACATCTACCTGAATGCCATACGCTAAAAGAAAAAAGGCAAATCATTAAGTCCGTTCTTGCACGTGTGCGTAACCAGTTTGCGGTAGCTATCGCAGAGATTGAAGAAAACGACCTCTGGCAGATCGCTGTCCTCGGCATTACCTGTGTCAGTAATAGTAGTCAGCATGCCAACGATGTTCTTGAAAACGTACGGCATTATATCGAAGAATCGCGTCCCGACATAGTTCTTTCTAATATCGAGAGCGAAATAATACATTGGTAAAGAGTCTTTTGAGAAATATATGTCATTATCAATTGATATGTCTCATCTTCATCTACCCGCGCCTGCCTTCGTCGCAGGTGTACGCGTCGATCGCATCTCCCAGCTACAAACACTGGATGCAATCGAGCAGATTATAGCTCTGCGTCGCCAACAAAACGACCAGCTCCCATGCCAACAGGTTGTGACGCTTAACCCCGAGTTTTTGATGGTGGCACAACGCAATAACAAATTCCGGCGTGCCATTAATGAGGCCGCCCTGGTTGTTGCCGATGGTATGGGTATCGTCTGGGCCACGCGCTACCTGCGCGAACCCGTCCCGGAGCGCATTACAGGCACCGACCTCTTGCCCGAACTGGCGCGACGGTGCGCGGCGAAGGGCTATCGGCTCTTCTTACTTGGTGCAGCACCCGGCGTGGCAGAACTGGCGGCTGAACGTCTGCGTACACTGGCTCCTGGTCTGCTCATAGCAGGAACATATGCTGGTTCACCCGTTCCCAACGAGGAAGCAGAGGTTATCGAGCGTGTGCGTACGGCTCAAGCCGATGTGCTCTGTGTCGCCTATGGTGCCCCTGCACAGGAATTGTGGATCTACCGCAATCTCTCGCGCTTACCCGCAGCCATTGCCATCGGCGTTGGGGGGGCATACGACTTTCTCTCCGGTCGCCAACAACGTGCCCCGGAGATTATGCAACGCAGCGGGCTGGAATGGCTCTATCGCCTTTACCGTGAACCATGGCGCTGGCGGCGTATGCTTGCCCTGCCACAAAGCGCCCTTGTAGTCTTATTGAAAGGGCGCGGCAAATCATGATACTCAATGCCTCCACCCTTGCAACAACTCCCGCACGCCTGCATGCGCTGATCGATTCTTTTCAAGGGAAACGTGTCCTGGTCATTGGCGATATGGTGGCCGACCAGTATTTAATCGGGCGACCAACCCGCATCTCCCGTGAAGCACCCGTCCTGATCCTTGAGT
>JACDAE010000424.1 GCA_013695595.1 Ktedonobacteraceae bacterium
CGATACATTCGTGTATCGTTCCCGCTCTTTCTAGTATGTGTAACTCTTAACGGCGTCTGCTACGTGTGCCACCGCTGACCGCACGCAAGATGGCGATCAGGATACATGCGCCGATGAAGGCGACGAGAACGCTATAGATGATGTTGCCGCCTGAGCTGAAGCCAAGCGCGTTCATGATGAAGCCGCCGATAAGGGCACCGACGATACCTACAACGATATCACCAACGACGCCATAGCCGCCGCCACGCATGACAACGCTCGCCAGGAAACCAGCGATAAGGCCGACGATAATCCAGAAAAGCAGTGCTGTTAACATTTTTAGTTCTCTTTCTTCTATTCAAGAAATCTTTATCTTGATGAATACATTCCAACAAGAATTGAATTAATTATTCAAGGAATGCTTGTACTTTCATTCCACATTTATATGTTAACAGAGGTTTCTCTATAATACAAGGTGTAAATGAATTTTTGAAGAGACTCTAAGCTAAATATAAACCAGGCTTATCTCTTTTTAATATTATGTGCAATATAATCGGGAGGATTTATAAATCGCGGGATCGTGGGCGGGCTTCTAAAGGGCACGCCTGCACTACTGCGATTAGGCGTGAATACCAGGTCAATTTGCAATGATCGCGCACATGCTCAAAGCCAATCTCCAATCGCAGTAGTGCAGGCGTGCCCTTTAGAAGCCTATGTTGTCAGTCCCAGGACCCGCCCCCTCGCGCCCATTGAGTCCGTTGGCTTGACTCCAACAGCGGCTCCAGGAGAAGTCGGCATAATGTCCATTCTGATTTCCCGGCAGAGGCATTCATTATTCCATGGTCGATGACAGGCCGATGTAACGCGATGGCATCTCACGGAAGAATGAATGCCTCCCTACCATAACGACCCTTCCCCACAATGCAGGTATCCGAATCTATGGGTTAAACAGCCGAAGCTGGTCCTTACGTTGGTTTATTACAATCGTATTGCTAGAGGACTACGCGATACTACAAGCTGTCCCATTGAGCGTAAACGCTGTTGGGTTTGGATTGCTACCGCTCCAACTCCCATTGAAGCCTGGATTGACCGAACTGCCTGCGGCAAGCGTAGCGTTGTAACTGGCATTGGTCAACGTGACATTCGCGCCCGATTGCGCAGCGATCCCACTCCATGCCTGGGTAACTTGCTGGTTTCCTGGGAAAGTGAATTTCAGCGCCCAGCCATTGAGCGTGCTGGTACCCGTATTGGTGATGGTGATATTCGCCGTAAAGCCGCCTTGCCACTGATTTACTGAGTAGCTCACTTTGCACGTTCCGTTACCACTCACCGGGGTCGGCGTAGGAGTAGGAGTGTTTGCAGGCGTAGGTGTGACCCCAGGCGTAGGCGTTACTTTGGGGGTAGGAGTGATGACAGGTGTTGGTGTCGGTGTTGGTCCACCGCTGCCGCCAGTAGAAATTTTGAGCATGACCACTCCATGCCCGGCAACGTTCGCTGTATAGCTCCCGTTGAATGAACCGACGTTGCTATGTGACCAGAGATCACGTACGCTGGCGCTACCAGAGATACCAATGTTGCTCCAGTTGACCGTGATATTGGATGCGGACGTGTTACGATTAAGGAGCACAACCGCGACATTGCCATTGCCTTGAAGTGGTTTCGACCAGACCTGGAGCCCGTTGCTATCGCTCACTTTGGTGCCTTGAACGCCACGAGGGTCCTGGTCCACCGCAATCACATCTGCATTCATGAGAATAGATTTAGCGGAGGCAGACATGTTGGTCATGTCATTGCCCAGGATGAGAGGTGCCGCTGAGATGGCCCAGAGACTGAAGTGCGTCTGGTCCTCAGTGGTAGACATCCCGCCATTGCCCACTTCAAGCATGTCTGGATCATTCCAACCACCAGGGGCGGCCGAGGACGCATGTGCGGCACTCGAGTCGAAATTGCTGAGCATACTGGTCCAATTATCGCTAATATCGCCAGTCGTGCGCCAGAGATTGCCTACACCAGGTCCCCAGTTCCAGACACTGCTCTGGCCCCAATCACAAAGGCTGTACGTAATCGAGCGCCCGCTACTTCTCAGGGCATTTCCGATTTTCGTGTACTCGGTCTGTGCATCAATGCCGGTACTACTACACCAATCGACTTTCAGGTAGTCTATTCCCCATGATGCAAAGCTATTGGCATCTTGCTGCTCATGTCCGTACATGCCAGGATACCCTGAGCATGTGGCTGTGCCAGCGTCGGTGTAAAGCCCCAGTTTCAGGCCTTTGCTATGGACATAGTTGGCGACGGCAGTGATGCCATTGGGGTATTTGTTGGGATCAGGAACCATGGCTCCGTTTGATGCGCGGCTCTTCGTCGACCAGCAATCATCAATATTGATATACTGATAGCCTGCCGCCGCCAATCCACTACTAACCATCGCATCGGCCTGCTGTTCGAGGACAGAAGCACCAACGTTACAACCGAAGTGATTGTAGTTGTTCCAGCCCATTGGGGGCGTAAGGGCTAATCCATTGTTGACGGCGTGCGCCTGCAGAGTATGAAATCCAAACATAACAACTGCCATAAGGAACATGAGGAAGACTGGTATGAAGAGTCCCAGTCGCTTTTTGTGTAGCATACTTGCCTCCTTGCGTACTAATACACTGGTGAGGTAGCTTATCCTTGCTCATCAAAGTGTATGAAAATAGTAATAGGAACATGCAAAAATTCATCAAACCAATTCATTTTGTGTATACCATTTTGGCAAGAATATTGTCAACAATTGTGACAAAAAGGAAAATAGTGATGAAAACCGTTGTGATCATTTCAATGAAATACAGGCCTTGACATCCAGGATATTCGATGTTACTATTTAACCATCTGATTAATTGAGTTAGTGAGTTGATTAATTCGGTGGACCAGATGTTGAATACGTAAGAACAAACGAAGGGAACTGGAGTAATACCGTGGGGAGAGTTATTCGCCAACGTGACGCTGAGGTCGCGCGCGAGGCCATTTTAGAGGCTGCGGAAGAGATTTTTGCACGTGAGGGATTTGCTGGCGCACGCATCGAGACCATAGGAGTGCAGGCAGGCTACAATAAGAGCCTCATCTTCCATTATTTTGGAGGGAAAGAGGAGCTCTATCAGGCAATTATGGTAAGACTCAAGAGACGCTTGCTTGATGGATACCTGGAGCCGCTCTCGGTCTTTACGCAATGTAGCGACGAAATAAGTGTCAGTCGATTGCGCATCTTTTTAGAGTTGAGCGTTGATCGTTACCTTACATTTCTCTCACAAAATCCGCGCAACCTGCGTATTATGGCCTGGGAGGCCGCCGAGGGCTGGCATACGTTTCTGGGGAACATAAAAGAGATGGAGGAGCATCGGGCACGCATGATGTGCCTGGGAAGCTTTTTGCTCAAAGCGCAAGAAGCAGGCATCATCAGTCCGAAGCTCAACCCACGTTTTGTGTTTGTCAGCATCATGCACCTGTGCGTTATGTACTTGCAAAACCTTCCTCGTTATGAATGGTTCCTGAGTGAAATTCCTATCGAACAACCAGAATCTCTGACATTTGCACGTCAGCAGATTGTTGAATTTGTCTTGCATGGCATCATCAATACCACCCTGGAAAGGTCTGAAACATGACGAAAGCATATCGGTGGCGCATTGCGGCAGTAGTGGCGCTGGGCCTGTTTATGGCTATTCTGGACAATACCATTGTCAGCGTGACGCTGCCACAGATGCAAAAAGCCTTCCACACCGATTTTGAGACAATAACATGGGTCGCCTCCGCGTATTTCCTGGCGCAGGCGGCGGTTATTCCCATTGTTGGCTATCTAAGCGATCGGATCGGCTCAAAGC
>JACDAE010000384.1 GCA_013695595.1 Ktedonobacteraceae bacterium
GAACAGGGGCATTGAAGTGGACCGCCAGTTGGAATACAGCTCAGGCTCCATGGCTCAAGCTTAGCGCCCAATCAGGGCAGGTGCAGGCACCGGGTAGCCAGACGTTAATCGTTAGCGCAGTCGTTGGAGCACTCAAAGCAGGAACGTATAACGCCACCATTCTTTTTAGCAGCGACGCACAAAATGGGCAGCAACTCTCATTACCAATTTCGCTCACAGTGCAGGCAGGCTGTATGAAGGCAACTCCAACGACGCTCCTCTTTGCAGACACCATTGGAGCAAAAAGTCCAGTTGCACAGACCGTCACACTCAACAACTGCGGCGCATCCGGGAATTGGACGGCGACGACCACGGGTGGCTCCTGGCTACTCGTCAGCCCAACTGGCGGTAATCTCAGCAATGGAGCGACGCAAAACATCCTCGTCTCGGCACTCCTTGCCAACATACAATCGGGACCTGGCACCTATCAGGGGCAGATTACATTTACGAATGGACCTGCACATGCCGTCGTCAACGTTACATTCACCGTTGCAGCACCTTTGCCAACGCTAGGCATTAATACCACCAGTTTCAGCATTAGCCAACAATGCAGATTTATACGGATAGTGTGGCGCTGCCCTTTAATCACATTGAGCAGCAGTGGGGCGGGCAATCTCACCTGGGCCGCAACAAGTAACAGCAATGTTCAACTTACCATCACCCCCGCCAGCGGAATATTGCCAGCCGGGCAGACGGTAGCCGTCGAGATTGACACTCCACGTCTCGCCTGCGCTTCCGCAGCGATTATAGCAACAGTGACATTCTCTGGACCGGCCAATAATGTCACTGTAACGATGCGTTGTTAAATGGTATAATACATGGCAGAAAGCGATAGCCAATGTTGTATCGACATTCTATTATCTATATCCCTTACCCAGCATCACAATGGGAACAATGATATCATGGGTAGGGAAGCCATTTATAATTCCGTGGGGGACGGGGGGACGATAACGATACATTCAGCGGGAGACATATGATAGAGCGAGATCCACTGATCGGGCGCAATCTTGGTGCATACCAGATACAGCTTAAGCTGGGCGAAGGCGGCATGGCACGGGTCTATAGGGCCTATCATGCGCGTCTGCGTCGTGATGTGGCAATCAAGATTATCCTGGCCCAGATCGCGGGCCAGGGCGACTTTCGCGCACGTTTTGAGCGCGAAGCACAACTGGTGGCCAGCCTGGAGCATCCCAATATCGTGGCGGTCTATGATTTTGGTGAGGAAGGCGCAATCCCCTATCTCGTCATGCAATATATCGGTGGAGGCACCTTACGCGACCAGCTGCAAGATGAATATCCGCTCGCACCCCAACAGGCCGCATTTTACGCCCTACAGATGGCACGCGCACTGCATTCCGCGCACCGTCGTGGGATCGTTCACCGCGATGTGAAACCGCAAAACATGCTCGTGTCAGCCCAGAATCGGGACCAACTTCTACTATCAGACTTTGGTATTGCCAAGCTGTTTGATACCACTCAGGACTATACCTTACCAGAAACGGCCATAGGCAACGGCAACTACAACAGAGGACAGACCAGCGCAGACCAGATTCTCGGCACGCTAGAATATATGGCCCCCGAACAGATTAATCGCACAGAGGTCGATGCACGCACCGATGTCTACGCGCTGGGTGTTGTGTTATTCCAGATGCTTACGGGACGTGTCCCCTTTCTCTCAACAACGACAACCGGACTGATGTATCAGCATGTCCACACCCCACCACCCATGGTAAACGAGTTAAATCCAACTGTGCCGGGTATATTGGTACAGATTACGGCAAGAGCACTGGCGAAGGCTCCTGAAGCACGCTTTCAGTCAGCAGAGGCGATGGCACAGGCATTAGAAATCGCCCTAAATGGCGTGAAAAATGAGCATAAAACAGATGACCTGAGCCGTTCAGGACCGATTGCTCCACCAGGGCATGATGCGACAGTAAGCAACGCTAATGGGCAACCGTTTGGACATGGAAGTGATATACGGACAGCGCCGAGAATGCCTTCTTATCAAACACCACCTATGCCTGGGCCACCATATGGGCAACAATTTTCGCCTCCAATACCACCCGGACAAAATACGGGTCCCACGCTTGGTAATAGAAATATCGAGTGTGCAACAACGGCGAGTGGGCGACAGAACATCCCTCCAGTCCCACCCGCAACACGCACCAGGAAACCGATCTCGATGCAGATAATTGTGGCTATAGTCGTGCTGCTTGTGGCGCTGGCATTGCTGGTGATGCGCTTCCAGACATTCACTGGCCCGACAACCCAAACAACCGGGCAACCTACAGGGCCAGCCACCGCATTCACAGAAATGTTTGTCAACAACAATGCAGGCTGGACAGAAGGCAGCATTAATGGATTAACGGCAAGTGTCGCGGGGAAGCAGTACACGCTCACCACGGTCCCCAAGGATACTTTCTTCCCCTATCCAACTAAAATAGGCTCGCTCCCCAAACAATTCACGCTCACGGCACAGATCAGGCAGGATAAGGGAACCACCGACGTGTTTTATGGCATCGCATTCTATATGACCGCCCAAAATGGACAAACGCAAGCGGCATATGCATTTGTGATCACCAGCAATGGCCTCTACGCCCTCCTTAGATATGATAACAACACAAGTGTTACTTTATGGTCCGGGCAATCTACCGTTGTTCGCAACCTTCATCAAATAAATACACTCCAGGCAACTGTGAAGGATGGAACGTTCTCTTTCAAAATAAATGGGCAAGCCACAGCGTTAAAGAGTGGAACGTCACTGAAGGATACAACGTATGAAAATGGACAGGCTGGTCTCGTCGTAACGGGACCCGATGCCCAGTTTACAGCTACAAAGGTACAATTAGCAATTCCATGATCAACCTACAAGAACAACTTGACGATACCGTTGAATTGATGCAGCAGGCAAAACGCATAGTGGCGTTAACGGGTGCAGGCATCAGCACCGAGTCCGGCATTCCCGATTTTCGTAGCCCAAATTCGGTATGGGGTGAGAATCCACCTGTGGGCTATCGCGACTTTTTGCAAAATGCAGATGCGCGTCAAAAATACTGGCAGACGCGCAAGGGACTATCGGGACAGGTGGCAGATGCGCGACCCAATGCAGCCCATCTGGCGCTGGCAGAATTGGAGCGGCGCAACATCTTATTAGGTATCATCACACAAAACTTCGATGGGCTACACCAGGATGCAGGGCACGATCCGGAACGCGTGGTAGAGCTACACGGCACATCGCGTTATGCCGCCTGCACGCTCTGTGGAACACGCTCCAGTATGCAGACGCTACAGCAACGTATCGACTCCGGTGAACGCGATCCACGTTGCGAGTTATGTGGAGGGTTTCTCAAGGCCGCAACGATACTCTTTGGGCAACGTGTACCAGAGACGGAGCTGGCACGCGCGAAAGAAATGGCCCTGGATAGTGATCTGTTTCTCGTCATCGGCTCATCGCTCAAGGTCACCCCTGCCTCCACGCTGCCCAGGCTGGCCTTACAACACAATGTCCCGCTCATTATTATCAATCTGCAAACGACGGCGCTTGATCCTTATGCTGATGTCGCCATTCATGAGAGGGCTGGCGATGTGCTTCCCACAATAGTGGCAAGACTATAATTCATTTCCCCAGCCTGGATAGGCACTGTCAACCTATTTTCGGGAGGCGCAAGGGGACAGACCCAGCGGCTATTATACGCACATGAGGGATTATAGGCATAGTTAAAATCGAGCACGATATGCATCTGCCCATCCTCCTGCGGGACTGACAGGAAATCGCTGCCCTTAATCGTATCAAAGAGGTAACGTCCACCGCCGTAACTTTCGCGTGGACAGGTCGTGTCGCGGAAGGGCAGGAAGAGGCCACCACCATAGATATCGAGCCAGTAGATTGAGAGCGTTGCAGGCTCATTTGCAACGTTGAACCGCACCTGTCCCACCGTCGTCATCGTCATTGTTTCACTGGCATTCATAGTGATATCCAGGCGTGCAGGCTCCACATGTGTATCGATAATGGCTTCAAAGCGCAAGGCTGGCTGGTAGGGAAAATAGTGGAGTCCACTAAAAGCGTGCCGTTGCTCCTCATCCAGTGCGGATTGTGGATGGTGCGCAAAAAGTTGATCGCGCCCATCACGAAAGCGTTGCAGAATCGCACGTGGATCTTCCCCTGCCAGAGCGGCTTGATTGTGGGCTTGATAGAGAGAAACGACGCGACACCGATAATCATAGAGATCAAGATAATCCGACATACAATTCTCCTTTTATAGGGAATGATTATGCATTTTTTGACGCCTGAATGTCTCCCTACAGAGTATAATATATCTAAAAATTGAAACGTGATAATAGAGGGAGTTGTGATGGCAGTAATCCAGCAGGGGGTGCGCCTGAATTATGGAGATGAGTCATTTCAGTTTGGGGATCTCTACGTACCGACAGACGAAGAGCGCCATCCAGTTGTCGTGCTCATTCACGGCGGCTTCTGGCGGGCGACATACGATCTATCGTTAATGACAAAACTTGCACAGGATCTGGTAGGCAGGGGGATTGCAGCCTGGAATATCGAATATCGGCGCGTGGGAAATAGCGGAGGCGGCTGGCCCGGTACACTTCTAGATGTTGCCAGTGCAACCGATTATTTAACGACCATCGCCGATACCTATAGATTAGATCTGCAACGTGTGGTAGCGATTGGGCATTCGGCGGGTGGGCACCTGGCGTTCTGGCTAGCGACACGTGGGAAGAGTGAACAGGCGGGCGCACCATTAGTGTTACGTGGCGTTGTGAGTCTGGCAGGCGTGGTGGATCTAGAGCAAGTCTGGGAGCTTGGACTGGGCAATGATGCCGTTGTCGAACTGCTCGATGGGAGCCCCGACGAGGTATCCGAGAGGTATAAAGCGGCCTCACCATTTGAGCATTTGCCATTAGGGGTTGAGCAGGTATTGATTCATGGAACCGAGGATGACATAGTGCCGATAGTTGTAAGCCAGGAATATGCCGATCGCGCCAGGCAGTTGGGGGATACGGTAAAGTTGATCAAATTAGTTGGCGGGAACCATTTTGTTGTCATCGATCCCGCCTCGCTGGCGTGGGGCAGGGCGGTTGCTGAGATCCAGAGGTTGTTACATTGAAATATAGCTTATTTGTGCAGAAAATTTATCACAGTAGGGAAGCCATTTATTATTCTGTGCCCACCCATAACCACATAAAATAGGTATGGTGAGCACGGAATAATAAATGGCTTCCCTACTGTGGTGGGAGAGCAATACATACCAGATTACATCTCGAAGGAGGAATTTGCAATGATCCTACACAGCGAAGTAGTGGGAAGTCTGCTCAGGCCGACCTACCTGCTAGAAGCAAGGAAACAACTCGAAGGTGGTCAGATAAGCGCCGCCGCATTTAAAGCCATCGAAGATCGGGCGGTCAATGAAGCCATCGCCCTACAAGAGGCGGCCAACATCGACGTTCTCACGGACGGAGAGATGCGCCGCTATGCCTTCTATGGACACCTCATCGAGGCACTGGACGGCTTTGATAAGTACGGCGGCTGGGCCATCCCCTTTCGTGATGAGGCAGGCAAAGAGCTTCTGCTCAAACGCCCGGTTGTCGTAGAGAAGCTACAATGGAAAAGAAGCATGTGCTCCGAAGAATGGGTCTACCTGCGTGCACGCACCCTCCCACGCCGGCAAAGTCACCATGATCAGCGCACAACAGGCCGCAGCCTACTACGATCCTGAAAAATCGAAGTCGGCATATGCAACCCGCGATGCCTACCTTGCCGATATCGTAGATTTCTCGCGTCGTGAAGTTGATGAACTGATCCGCCTCGGCAACACCTACATCCAGATCGACGCCCCCCAGTACGCAGTTCTCCTCGATCCAAAGATGCGCGAGGGCTATCTGCAACGCGGGACCGACCCCGACCAGATCATCGATACCTGCATTGAGATGGACAACGCCATTATCGACAACCATCCTGGCATCACCTTCGGCATCCACATCTGTCGTGGCAACAACCAGAGCAGTTTCTACGCCAGCGGCGACTACGAACCGATCTCGCGCCTGTTTGCACGCACCCATTTCCAGCGCTTCCTGCTCGAATACGACGACTCCCGCTCAGGAGGATTTGAGCCGCTACGCCATGTGCCCGAAGATCGCTTCGTCGTGCTCGGCCTCATCACCACTAAGAAGCCACAATTGGAGACCGACGCCGAGGTACACCGTCGTATCGAAGAAGCCTCACGTTTCTTCCCACTCGAACGCCTCGCCCTCAGCCCCCAATGCGGCTTCGCATCGACAATGGAAGGAAATCGTCTCACATTTGATGATCAGCGCCAGAAGCTGGAGCTGGTGGCACGCGTCGCCAGGGAGGTATGGGGATCGTAACATAAAAATACACGTTCCCCCATTGACGATAGGGGAACGTGCATACCCATTAATCCCAATAAATAGAGATGCACAAATATAAATGCATCATAAACTACAAAATGCACAACAAGGTAGGGCACCCGATTTCATCGCGTCCGCAATTTATTGATCATATGCCCCACCATTGATCAACCACGGGCGCGATAGATGCTGTTTAAAAATTGATGCGTATAGCAACATAACAGGCCGAAGGATTAATTAAGGTAGGGAAGCCATTTATAATTCCGTGCCGATCCACATGACACGTAGAACCACATGACACGTAGGGCCACACAACACGTAGAACCACACAACACGTAGAACCACACGGAATTATAAATGGCTTCCCTACCCTTATTCATACCTCGGTCTATTGTATCGATATCCACATCAAATTCTTAAAAGGCGTGTATCGCGTTCACAATTGATTGACCGTGTATCCTACCATCGATCCATCACAGACGCGATAGAATCGGGTGCCCTACCCACACCATTCTTCCTATTTTTCCCTCCAATCTATCGTATAATTTCATTATTATAAATTCCGCTCGTTTTATGTAATGATTGGTAATCCACACGAGCTTGTAAACGGCACCAGTACAATGATTTGTCTGGCGAACAATAAGGAAGCACACGTTGATGGGATATGTTATCGCGCGTCGCATTTTTAAAGCATTGGTGGTATGTTTAACATTGCTGGCTATTCCTCTCGTTATTGCCCTCATCCAAGTTGTCGCGGGATTGCAAAGCAAAGATTTTCCTGCCGACTTCTACAGCACAACGTTGGGCTGGTTCTTTCTGCCGGGCGCTAGTTTAACAGGTACATTGGGCATTACGGGAGCACTGATCTTCCTGTTGCTCTTGACAGGTATTATCACCGCCATAGGGGAACGACGCAACGGCGGTGTTGCCTTAAAGAACTATCTGCGCGACGTGAGCGACAAAAATTCTGATCTGAAACCGGTCGGCTTCTCACAACAGTCCGCGCTCATTTCCGTGAGTGTACCCCTCGATGAAATATTTATTCATTTACATGCAACAACCGACCGACCACGCTTCGATCTCCCCACCGAACAGCTCAAGCACCTGGAAGAGTTACGTAAACGCAAGGATCTGACATTGGAGCAGCGCGAGGCCGAGATTCAGGCATTGCGCGTGGTATGGTATTCGCAGATGGGTTCCGGGCTATTCGCAGGTGGGCAAGCTGAGAATATCGATGTTGAGTATATGGTAGAACAGCTCACGGCGAAACAACCAGGGGCCGTTATCCTTGGCTCGCCCGGCTCGGGCAAAAGCACAACGATGCGCTGGCTGGCGTATCATATGGCTGAAGCTGCACGTCACAGACGCTGGCAACGAGAACTACACATACTTGCTCGCCTGCTCAAATGGGCCACACTGGGAAGCGTTACGCTCAAATCTGCCCTGCCAGAACGTATGGCCCCCACACAGATCCCAATCCTGATGCGCATCAGTGACTATGCGAAAGTGCTGAGCAAAGAAGACAGCGAGCGAGTTACCTTTGAAGACTTTTTCAAGCAACACTATATGAAAACGCCTCTATTAGCGGAACGCCTGCTCGCTGAATTGCTGAAGGGACGCTGCCTGCTCCTATTGGATGGGCTGGATGAGGTAAACAGCGATGAACTACGACGCCTGGTTGCTGAACAGATGAGCGACTTTGTGGCGCATTACGCGCCCGAAAACGGCAACGCCCGCCGCTTCAACCGCTTTATTATCACCTCGCGTATCGTGGGCTACGAAGGCGGCACATTCGCGAATTATGCCCACTATACTCTACAGGATCTTTCGGATAAGCAGATTGAGCAATTTCTTGACGACTGGTGCCCGGCGGTTGAACGCTACCAGCAAACATTCGCCCAGGGGATGAAGAAGCTCACCCCTCAGCAGACCGAACAGGCAAACCAGGAGGGGCGCGAGCAAAAGGAGCGTCTCTGGGGAGCATTGCAACATAATCCAGGCATCAAGCGCCTCGCGGTCAACCCATTAATGTTGACGATTCTGGCATTGATACAGCGCAGTGGCAAAACGCTACCACATCGACGCATCGAACTCTACCAGATCGTCACGCGCACGCTACTCGATAACTGGAATCAGGAAAAGGGGCGGCGCGTCTTTCCAACTGAAGAGATCCCGCTGGCCGAGAATATGCTAAGCTACCTTGCGTACGAGATGCATAGCAATGATCGCCTGCTGACCGAAGCAAAGGTGAAAGAGATCTCCGGCAAGGCAATGGAGGATTTCTTTAAGCAGAAACCAGCCGAGCAGCGGATTGAAAACTTCATCAATACCTTACGGAGCAGTAGCGGCCTGTTTATCGAGACAGGACAGGGCTTTTTCAGCTTTATGCATCGCACATTCCAGGAATATTTTGCCGCGCAATACCTTTTGAGCCTGCCACCCGATCGCCTTGAGCAAGTTATACAAACACGTAGCCACAAAGCGATCTGGCGCGAACCCCTGTTACTCCTTGTGGCCTATAAGAGCATACAAAGTAGCCGCGAACAACAGCAGCATGCAAGCGACCTTATCCAGATCATATTGGAGACCAGCGATGAGTATGATGAGTTCTTGCAACGCAACCTGCTATTGGCGGCCAATTGCGCCGTGGATTGCAGTGCATGGTCGATACGACACGATCTGCAACGCCGTATCACCAACCGCATCTTTGACATCTATGGAGATAATTTGGAAACTGGACGCTATACAGCTCTGCAACAAGAGATTGAAAGGACCATGCTTCTGTGGTTGAAGGGACAGCCATTGGAGAGTGATGATGCAAAACCACCACTGCTGGATGCCTGGTACGATGCATTGTGTGATGCCAACCAATCAGTACGACAGGAAGGCGCAGTACACTTGTTGGCAACATTAGCTCCTGACCTACCTGATTGCCCAAAACCCGTGCTCTCTATTCTGCTGCCACCACTGTTACAACTAGCGGAGGTGGTGGAAATGACCAGCCCACCAGAATATATACGCAAACAACTGGTACAGACTAAGGCGCAACCTGCAACACTACGGATTACAGATTATGCAATTGTAACGTTGCGTTTGTTGGATGACGTCGGTCCGGCAGGATGGTTACATAAAGAGTGGGTGCAATGGAATGCAGAGAAGCCTGCATTGCTAGAACAGCTGACACAACACGCGCTTGAACTTGATTATCTACTCACGCCTGCGGCATTGCCTGCAAATTACAGAGATCCAAACTGGGATAAGCAAAATGAGATTAGCAAAGAATGGAAAAAGCGTGCTCAACGCAATCCAAGAGAGCTTCAGGCACAATTGCTAAAAGCGAGTACAGCCGCACGCTTTCCGCAGGCATGGCTCTTTAAAAAGCTACTTCTGGCTGAAACACAAAACATCCCCTGGCGAAACACATGGAATGCTGTTTTACGAGGGGAGATGGCACAAGGCAAAAGTGTGATGTATCAGGCGTGCCTGGACTTACGCCTGTTACTTAATAAAGACAATGAGCAAGAACGCAAAGCGATTGCAGCAGAATTGCAAAATGCCCTCTCCCTGAGAGATATGAAACAGGCACAGGCACTTTCATACATAATCAATCGTGATCTTCGTGATCTTCGTTATCTTCGTTATCTTCGTGATCTTCGTTATCTTCGTTATCTTCGTGATCTTCGTGATCTTCGTTATCTTCTTGAT
>JACDAE010000411.1 GCA_013695595.1 Ktedonobacteraceae bacterium
ATTCTGACGTGCATAGGCAATCAGGAGTTCGCTGATCATGGATTGTTCCAGGGGATGATGCATCGGCCCCTTGCCTACGAATACGCGTGTCGCACCTGGGCGCATCTCATCCAGTAACTGCGGGTTAATCAGGCGGTCGTATAATACGACGTCGGCAGCTTGTAAGTAGCGTAAAGCCTTGACGGTAATTAAATCTGGATCACCGGGGCCTGCGCCGATGAGATAGACTTTTCCCTGGGCTGATGAGTCATATGCAGAAGTACTAACCAACCATTCATTATGATCCATGCTTGTCCTTTGCCTCTCTGAACTTGTAGAGAACGTGTTTTCCAGTTGCCAGCATTGGGTTAAAAACCTTACTGAGCGGTAGCTAACTCCGTCGTAAGCGTATCAATTGGGATAGAAACTCCATAGCGTTGTAGCAATTCAGCGGTGAGAGCTAACGCCTGTGGCACGTTCTCTTCAGCGAGGAGTGTCAGGATATCTGAGGAAAAGAATTCGCCGAAAAAGTCGTCACGTCGATCGTAAGGGACGCCTTGTTGCCGCAGATGTGCTCGTGCAACAACTGCGATTTTTAGATAGGCGTCATAGGCAGCCGGGAATAGCCCTTCCAGGCGCTGACGGATGCGCTTGGAGAGGCTGGGACTGGCCCCTTCGGTTGAGACGGAGATGGTCAGGTGACCCCTGCGCATAATCGAAGGGATGATGAAAGAACAGCGCGCCGGGACATCGACGATATTGACCAGTTGCCCACGCTCCTGGGTCTCGTTCCAGATCGCCTCGGCTAGTTGAGGGTCGTATGTCGCCGTTGCCAACACAACAAACGCACCTGCCAGATCGCCTGGTTCGTAGGCTTTCTGATGCAATGTTATCTCACCGCGCTCGGCCATCTCTTGCAACTCTGAGCAGAACTCAGCGTTCATTACCGTGACCTGTGCGCCACTGGCACTCAACGCCGCTGCTTTTTCTGCTGCTACGCGATCTCCCCCCACGACGATGGCCGGGCGATTGCGTATGTCGAGCATGATAGGATAATAATTGGGCATAACCGTTGTTCTTTCTCTACGATGGGCATCGTCAGCATAGTTCCTACCGGCTACGAGAGCCTGTGGGTACTTCGTAGCCAACGCGTGCATGTAATTGTTCGATACCGATACGATGACAGAAATCGCCAAAGTTTTCTTGCGGCAAACGCTCATCGTGCCAGAGTACAAGCAAGGGATGAAGCGTTGTCACGATATCGTTACTATGGACCGACGGAGCATAGAGTGTGTTCATGCGTGTATTGGCTTGATCGCCGCCGACGTAGATATTGTAAACATCTTTTGTGCGTCCAACGAGGCCGATATCGCCCATATAGGGACGTGCGCAACCGTTGGGGCAGCCTGTCATGCGTACACTCACGACCTCATCGCCGAGAGAGAGCGTTTGCAGGTCAGCTTCGATCTGTCGAATCAGTGTGGGCAACGTACGTTCGGCTTCGGCTAGAGCCAGGCCACAGGTAGGAAGCGAGGGACAGGCCATCGCGAAGCGAGCGGTTCCGATTGTTTTAGGGTCGGTCGCGATACCATAACTTGCCAGTTTTGCTTCGAGTGGGCCACGTTGCTCTTCGGCTATATCGGTGAGTAGGATATTTTGCTGTCCTGTGAGACGAACATTGGGATGGAACTCTTCAATCACCGCGCGTAGTCCTGTACGGACCTGCTGGCTATCGGTATCTTTGATGCGACCATTTTCTACGAACAGACCAAGGTACCAGCGTCCATCGGCCTGCTGATGCCAGCCCAGGTGATCCTCAACATCGTGCAAAACAACTGGACTGGGATCTTGCAGTTGACGAGTGAGGCGCTGCTCAACCTGTGAGCGGAACCAGGGAATGCCCTGCTCTTCGACAACATACTTCATCCGAGCATGCTTGCGATTTTTGCGATCACCATAATCGCGCTGTACGGTCACAATCGTCTCAACCACGGAAAGCACCTCGTCAGGTGTCACATCGCAGAACGGTTGTGCTAAGAGGGGATGCGTCTCAGCTTTGCCGTGTGTCATGCCCATGCCGCCACCGATGAGGACGGTAAAGCCTTGTAGGGTCTCACCATCGACACGCGCAACCAGACCCACATCTTGCGTATAGACATCCACGCAGTTATCGCCGGGAAAGGCGATCCCGATCTTGAATTTGCGTGGCAGATAGGTGGGGCCATAGATAGGCTCAACTACTTCAGTTTGCTCTTCCCCAACTGTATGAGCTTTTTCACCATCGAGCCAGATTTCGTGGTAGGCCATACTGTGTGGCGCGAGGTGCATGGCAAGCTGGTGGGCTATTTCTTGTACGTGTGCCTGAGCGCGATTGTTCGTTGGGGCAGGGCACGCCATCACGTTACGATTCACATCACCACAGGCGGATAGTGTGGAGAGGAGCGATTCATTAATTGCCGCAATGGTTGGGCGCAGGTCACCTTTCAGGATGCCATGCAACTGAAAACCCTGCCGCGTGGTAATGCGGATCGTCCCATTGGCAAAACGTCCAGCAAGATCATCTTCGACCAGATATTGAGCTGCGGTCACGGCACCACCAGGAATGCGCGAGCGCAGCATAAACTGGTATGCCTTCTCCACATGTTCAGCCTTGCGAGCCTGGCGAGAGTCGCGATCCTCTTGCTGATAGGTGCCATGAAACTTGATCAGTTGTATCTGATCTTCGCTGAAACGAGGGGAGTCATTCTGCAACTCCTCTGCGATCTGCCCATGTAGATAGTCGCTTGTAATCTTAATACGTTCGACCTTGCTGCCCTCGCCTGGACTCAGATGTACAAGGCTATTTGGGTTTTCGTCTCGCTCAACTGTCATGAAGCGCACCTCCTCTTTATGTCACTAGAGCCACAGTTTTGACGTTGGGATGGCATTATGGATGTCAGAACCATGCTCCTGGTTACAAATATGGTAGCTATGTCCCTTGCTTCTCAGCCAAAAAGTTGATATAGTAGATCAACAAAGGCCACTAACTTTACTCATAGGATAGAGTCAACGTGAAGCCTTGTCAAGTCTTTTATCAGGGAATGACCAGTGAAACTGGCACATTATGTGAGGAACCACTACATGAACTTTCTCTTGAGTTGCATTTCGACACGGCATTCTATGCTGAAGAAGCATTGGGTTCAGACGAAAGACGAGACCCAGTGCCCGGTAACTGTACTTGGGAATTTGCGTCCGTCTCAGTCTACAGCAGAGGTGGCAGTGCGTGGAAGCCTTGAGAAGCCAAACGAGGATCAGGGCGGCCTATTATGTCTCCTTAATGAGAATGGGGAGGCGCTGGAGCAGATAGAGTTGCCGATGCCAGCAGGTATGACGTTTTCCGATCAGGGCGTCCTGGTTGCATCGATTGAAGAAGTGAATGAAGTAGCGCCAGATCTTTCCACGATTCAGAGAAATGTGGTAAGTCTACCTACATTTAATATGCTGCATTCGTTGTCGCGTTCCAGCCGAGGGTACCTGGTAGCCAGTACGGGTGTGGATGCCATTCTCGAGTTTACACGCAGTGGTGAGCTGCTCTGGAGCTGGTGGGCGACCGAGCATGGTTTTGAATACACGCCTAAGGGTGAGCGGCGTGTGCTGGATATGAACGGAGATTATCGCGGCACGAAGTTTGGTACGTTGGCGCAGACCACCCATGTCAACTCGGTAGCTGAATTGCCCGATGGAACCGTATTGGCGACGCTTTTTCACCAGGGAATGGTGATCAGGATCGAGCGTGAGGATGGCTCCTGGCAACCTGTCTTAGAGGGATTAGATCATCCCCATTCGGTACGCATATTGGCGGATAACTATTTCACCGTCGCAGATACCGGGCGTGGAAGAGGGTTGATGGTCAACATAAAAGATGGGAAGGGGCGTATCGAGGCTGAAGTTGATGCTCAGACCAACTGGTTGCAAGATTGTGCCTATGACCAGCATCATGATAATTGGATTCTGGTTGATGGGAAAAACTCGCATGTCACGCTACGAGCTGGACTGACGGGCGAGAGGCCTATCAGGCGCTTCGATCTCGATCCAGAGTGGCGTTTATATGAGATATTGCCACTTGATGGACTTGCCAGTTAACAATTGCAAGGTTCATTATATCAACGTAGCGACCCACTTTAGAGCGCCCATCAATTCATTGAAGATCTTCCCCAAATGAGCAAATCAATGAATTGATGGACGCTCTAAAGTGGGTCGCTACGTTGATGAGATTGGCCCAATTGAGTGAAGCTACTTCCCGACGCGATCCTTTTCTTCATGCTGCTGGAATGTTAAGAAGGGACCGCTATGATTGCCCGGTACATGGCCGCGCAAACGTGTGCCTCCTTCTTCATATTCCTCGCTTTCGATGGTGCCGAACTGATGGAACTGCGCGACCAGTTCGCCGTGATCGTAGGGTATAAGCACGTCGAGCGCTACAAACTGACTGGTAAGCGTTTCACTGACACAGTGAAGTAACTTATCAATATTTATGCCCTGCGCCGCTGAAATCTGCACGCTTGGTAATGTGGCAGCCAGGCCACCAAGGTGTAGGGGCATATCAGTCGGTAAACGATCGAGCTTGTTCAACGCCACCACGATAGGGAGGCCACCAGCGCCGATCTCTTCAAGCACCTGTTCGACTGCCGCAATCTGCAAATGGACCTGGGGATGCGATGCATCAACCACGTGAATCAGCAGATCAGCCTCGCCCACTTCCTCCAATGTTGCGCGGAAAGCGGCCACTAGAATGGTAGGCAAGCGTTGGACGAAGCCGACGGTATCGGTCAGTAACACTTCCTGTCCACCCCCCAGACGTACGCGCCTAGTGGTTGGATCAAGTGTGGCGAATAGCTTATTTTCGGCCATGCTATGCGTGCCGCTAGCAAGGCGATTGAGGAGCGTCGACTTGCCTGCATTGGTATAGCCAACCAGCGCAATCACTGGTGGACCAACGTGCTGGCGGCGTTCGCGATGTTGTTGGCGTTGAGCACGTACCAGCTCAAGTTCTTCCAACAGGCGCTCTTTTTGCCGACGGAGCAAGCGACGGTCAACTTCTATCTGCTGTTCACCTTCGCCACGCTGTTGTGTACCACCACGCTGCCGTGAAAGGTGTCCCCACTGACGTGCAATGCGCGGAAGATCGTACTCAACCTGGGCCAGTTCGACCTGCAAACGACCTTCGCGTGTACGGGCACGTTGCCCAAAGATGATCAAGATCAGCGCTGTACGATCAAGAACCTGGACCTCTAACTCGCGTTCCAGGTTGCGATGCTGGCCCGGTGTCAATTCAAGATCGAAGATGACTGCATCACAATCATGAAATTTTGCCAGTTCGGCCAGTTCTTTTACCTTGCCAGAGCCAAGCAAGGTTGCGGGATGTGGGCGATCCAGATTCTGAGTCAGGCGGTCCATACAGTGTATGCCTGCTGTGGTCGCCAACTGTTCCAATTCATCGAGCGATTCTAGCATCTGCCAATCATTGCCCGGCATATCGACTCCCACCAGAATGGCGCGTTCTGGTGCATTTGAGAGCAATCCGCTGAGTGGCTTATCGTCGCCTGTATATGTTGAGTGTTCTGCCATAGAGAACTCCTTTTTGGGTATCATTATAGAGTGGGTCGTGAGTGCTAGAATGCTCTGATGCTTGGGATGGCGAAGGAGTTTTTGAGGCTATGAAGCGCGACGGGAAGAGAAGTGAGTACGTGTCGCGAGCAATCAACAGCAATAAAAAACGTCTTCAATACCATATACCAATGTGCAAAACACCAGCAAGAAGTGATGTAGCACAGCCAGATGCATTATAGCAGGGCAGGTACAAGGTTAGTTGAAGATCATTATCACCGTTGCGTTTCTCCTATTAGGAATATTACTGTAAATCATACACGAAATGGGCGGAAAAGTCAAGGGGGTTTTTGGGAAACGGCGCATTAATAGAATGAAAAATATTGTAACGCCCCAACTACGGTAGGGACCAGATTTATCACGTCCGTGATTTATCAATTCGGGTCACCATCGTAGTTGGGGCATTTTGTGTATTAGAGGCGTGTTTACGGTGCTATTTTTTCTTCAATGGCACAAGTAATATCAGCGCCATCGCCCCCACTAAGAGCACTGCGCCGAAGAGACCGAGCGGGCTGAGTTCTTCTCCAAAGAGAATCCATGCCAGTATGGCAGCCGTTAAGGGCTCAAAGAGCGTTACAATGCTTACCACCATTGCCGATAGTGAACGCATGCCCACTTGAAAGAGTCCGTATGCGAGAGCTGTAGGGATACATCCCAGGTAGAGCAGAATGAGCCAATCCTGCGCTGGATACACAACCACCAATCCGGTCGGTAAAGCAAAGAGAAGGAGCAATAATGCTCCGGTCCCGAATGCGATGGAATTGACCTGTAAAGGATTGCAGCGGTCGGTAAGAAGGCGTCCACAGAGGATGAAGCCTGCATAGCCGCATGCGGCGATAAATGCCAGCAATACTCCAGGCAGTGAGACGCTTGTTTTGCCGATCAGGTGCGCCGGGGTGGCGACCAGAAGGATCGTACCTCCCAGTGCACAGACTAAAGCGATCAGTGTTATCGGTGTCAGCGGTTTGCGTATGATGAAGGCAGAGACGAGCGCGACTATCACAGGGGTGGCACACAAGGCAATGAGTGTTGAGATTGTTACACCGGCGTAAGGGATGGCTGCACTGTAACAACTCTGGTAGAGTGCCTGTAAGCCTCCCATCAGGATCATCACTGCTCTATCGCGGCGTTTGAGTGGGAGGGAGCGTTGACCAGGAATTATCCAACATGCAAGAAAGAAAAGAGGAGCGGCAATAGCCAGACGCAAGAAAGCCAGCGACAGGGCATTTGTTGTCACGTGCGCATAAATGGCTTGATTGGCAATGCCGACCGTTCCCCAGGCCATCGAGGCGCAGACAATGAACAGAAAATCGCGCCGATCAGTGTTATGAGAAACCATGAAAACATCCTTTGCTCGATTACAGATGTGGAAACGCAGGAAAAATGTAATGCGGGCAGGATGAGGTCACATAGAAGAGACGCAGACCAGTAGATGATGTGCGTGGTGTGGAGGATGAAACCGTGCTACCTGCCCTGTCAGGTAGTAGCAGGTGGGGGTAGAATAGAATACGAACAGTAAACTGCGAGATCAACCATAGTTGAAAACCCCTTTTTGTTAAGCAATAGAAATCTTCTATTTCGATTTTACCACATCAGGTCTATGATGAGTAGGGCAACCCGGCAGGTGCCAGTCGGATTGCCCGTTATTGTCAGGCTTTTGCAAAGCGAATGGGCAATTCCAGGCGTGCCCGAAAGACGGTACTGGGTGCTATCTCCAATTCCTCAGTTGCCAGTTGAATATCAGACAGGCGTCGTAGAAGAGTATTGAAGGCGATCTCACCTTCCAGACGAGCGAGAGGTGCTCCCAGGCAAAAGTGAATACCCAGGCCAAATGACATGTGGCGCGTCTCGGTACGGCTTAGATCGAGCTGATCGGGCTGAGGAAATTGAGCTGGATCGTGATTGGCCGCACCCAGAATAATGATGATCTCCTGCCCAGCTTCGATGCGCTTGCCACCTATTTCAATGTCCTCTGTAGGATGGCGCGAGGTCAACTGGACGGGGCTATCGTAACGCAGCAGTTCCGCGACAGCATAGGGAGCTATCGAGGGATTGTTCTTCCAGTATGTCAGTTGAGCGGGATTGTGCAGCAGGGCCAACAAGCCATTGCCGAGTAGATGGGTGGTAGTGCCGTGCCCAGCCGCTAATATGAGAACACAATTACTCAGGAGTTCTTCTTCGTTCAGCTTGTCGCCTTGCTCTTCTGCAGCAATCATTGCCTGCAACAGATCATCGCGTGGGGCAGTGCGACGCTGGCGGATGATAGCGCGAAAGTAATTCATAAAATCGGACACACCAGATAACGATTGCATAACGCCTTCAATAGAGGGGTTTCCTCCGTCGAGCAAACGGGCGAAGTCGCTGGTCCAGACAGTAAATTGAGCGCGATCTTCGGGTGGAACTCCTAACATCTCCGCAATGACAATGGCCGGAAGTGGATGAGCAAAATCCTTAATAAAGTTCATGTATCCATCTGGCTGAACGGTATCTAGTAGCTCGTCGACGAGTAGTTGAATACGCGGACGCAGAGCTTCTACAATACGAGGAGTGAAGGCTTTGGCCGCCAGCCCACGGAGACGGGTGTGATCGGGTGGATCCAGAAAGAGCATCTGTCGCGTCAATGCCCGTACAGGCGGAGCTAATGCATCCATCATTTCTGCAGGAATCCAGTCTGTTCCTATCGTCATACGTGTTGCCGAGAGGCGAGGATCGCGCAAAGTTGTCACAACATCATTGTATTGTGTAAGAACCCACGCATTTGCTTGCTCGTCCCAGAAAACCGGCTCTTGAGTACGAAATTGAGAATAAAGGGCGTACGGATTGGCCACATACTCAGGTGCGTGTAGCTGTGCCAGGCTCAGTTGGGTATCGTTATTGTTTGCCACGAGAAGATCTCCTCTGGAATGGAGGTATGTTGGATAACTATCAAGAGACATAATAATTTACGTCTGTATATATGATAGGGTTAGACTCATATCTCCGCTGACCTGCTGATCTCCACCTTGACATGAGCATAAAAGCAGGGTAATCTCTATTTAAGACCGAACGGTTTTATTTTTTTACTAGTGAAACAGACCGAACGGTTTGTAATTTACCAGGAAGCTATGGGTTGAAAGGAAACCGGTGTATGAGTAATAGTACAGAGATCAATGATATGGTACGCACACGCACGATAACGTGGGAAGATCCGTTGCAAGGAGCGCAAAAAGGAAAAACGCTGAGCGGCCTCGATTATTTGAAAATGGTGCAGTTGGGAGAGATTGCGCCACCGCCTATTGCGGTGCTGATGGGAATGTGGATGGCAGAAGTAAGCGAGGGACGTGTGGTATTCGCCGCAGATCCGGCTGAGTATCATTACAATCCAATCGGGACTGTACATGGAGGTTTTGCCGCAACGTTGCTCGATTCCGCATTGGGATGTGTTGTGCAATCAATGTTGCCGCAGGGAACAGGATATACAACACTTGAACTTAAGGTAAACTATATACGTTCGCTCACGAGTAAAACGGGTACCATCTATTGTGAAGGGAAGATCATTCATCTGGGAGGACGTGTCGCCACTGCTGAGGCTCGTCTGACTGATGCTGCCGGAAAGTTGTATGCACATGGCACAACAACATGTATTATTCTCAAGCCCTGATATGTGCGCCATGTTATCGCAAGTGAGAATATGCGAGAGGAGTTGTAAGTGAGTAAAGGAGAACAGACGCGCACAATGATCCTGGAACGGACCGCACAATTGTTTAGCTGCAAGGGGTATTTTGGTGCTTCGCTCTCCGATATTATGGAAGCAACCGGATTAGAGAAGGGTGGCATCTATAACCATTTCACGAGTAAAGAACAGCTTGCTCTGGAGGCGTTCGATTATGCGTTTGAGATGGTCCAACAGCAGGTCCGTCTTGCACTGACTGGAAAGAAGCATGCGATTGAGCGTCTGATAGCTTATACCACCGTTTTTCAGCAACTTGTGGATAATGCGTTGCTTTCTGGAGGATGTCCAGTGCTTAATACGGCGGTTGAAGCTGATGACGCGCATATCGGTCTGCGCGATCGTGCACGGAATGCAATGAGTATCTGGCGTGCCAGTATCTCACATATTGTTGCAAAAGGTATCGAGCGCCAGGAGATACGCGCTGACGTTGATATTGAAGCTTTCACCACCGTGTTTATTGCGACTCTGGAAGGTGCCGTAATGCTCAGCAAGCTGTATGAGGATACAACCCACATGCGCCGCGCCATTGAACATTTGACATGGTATATCGATACAAAGCTTAAATTGTAAATGGGTAAATAAGACGAAAAGTGAGCAGGTTTGTCAGGGCATCTCATGTGATATACTCGATGAAGATTGTTTCTGTCCATTTTTTCTGGTATTCTCAAGAGAGGATGTTGAAAGTAAAAATCAACAAAATTGTTTTTTGGGATTAGAAGGGATATACAATGGATACTGCTCAACAAATCGTCATGCAAGCGGCGCAAGGTGATTTTGCTGCGATAGAGCAACGCCTGGCGGATCGCCTTAAACCTCTGCTCCCTGTAGGAGCACTCCAGGCCACCTGGCAGGGGCTTGAACAGCAAGTGGGAGCGTTTCAGGCACAGGGAAAAATATCTGTCGTGCAGACGCAACAGGGTCCGGTACATGTTGTCACCTGCACTTTTGAGCGGGCAAGTCTCGATGTGAATATTGCCTTGAATGATGCGGATGAGATTATTGGTTTAACGATTACGCCTGTGGGAACCATTGAACAGCAGGCGAACGCGACCTATGAGCCTCCCTCGTACGCGCATCCCGAGCGTTTTCAAGAACATGAGGTGCAGATAGGACACGGAAAATGGGTGTTACCGGGAACATTGAGTATTCCGCAGGGAAATGGGCCGTTTGCGGCGGTGCTGCTGGTGCATGGATCAGGACCCAGCGACCGTGATGAGACGCTCCCGCCCAACAAGCCGTTCCGCGATCTGGCCTGGGGGTTGGCCTCGCAAGGCATTGCCGTTCTGCGTTACGATAAACGCACTAAAGTCTATGCCGCCAATCTGGGCAGTGAGATGGATACATTTACCGTCAAGGAAGAGGTCATTGATGATGCATTGGAAGCTCTAACACTCTTGCGTGCTCGACCAGAGATAGACGCGCAGCGGATCTTTGTGCTGGGACATAGCCTGGGCGGCTACCTGGCTCCACGCATCGGCGCAACCGACCCGGAGATTCACGGCCTGATTGTCCTGGCTGGTTCCGCGCGACCGTTTGAGGATGTGCTCCTGGACCAGATGACCTATGTGCTTTCGCTGAGTATGCCCGATCCTGTGGTACGTCAACAACAGCTTGCTTTGCTCAAAAAACAGGTGGAGTTGATCAAAGATCCCAATCGCTTGCCGACAGCCGCAGCAACCGACTTGCCATTCAACGTCCCGGCAGCCTACTGGCTCGATTTGAAT
>JACDAE010000469.1 GCA_013695595.1 Ktedonobacteraceae bacterium
AGGGATAGATACAGCACTGCGAGGGTAGTAAACGCTGTATCCATTCCCTTTATGCACACTCATTCCACGGCGGCTTAGCTGTTAAGCAATGAAATGATTGGCCTTTTCAAGTATGTTAAAATTGAGGGACGAAGTACAGAGTCTAATAGGGTAGGATAAAACCGTATAATGTGAGTCTGACAGATACCAAATGGGCAAGTATGGGAGAAAAAGCTATGTATCACTATGGACACACAATCAAGGAGTACAGAGAACAAAAGGGAATAACGCAAGCAGAACTGGCCGAAAAATGGGTGAAGTCTGATGGAAGTGCAGGTGTTGGAGTAGAATATGTTTCCTCTATTGAAACAGGCAGAAAAGGCATAGCAGATCAAAAAGTTCTAAGAGCTTTATGCGATATATTAGATATACCTTTATGGAAATTGGGATTAAGTGAATATAATCCATTTGAGCCAGATATTCATAGCGTAAGGAGTGGATATCTCTATCCTGAGATGTTGGATGCTATAGAAGGTTTAATACGCACGTGTTGGCATGTAAGAAGGACGCAGCCACTACCTGTACTGCTAGGGACGATTAGTTATCTATCGGGCTTAACGTCCCGTGTCACTCAATCAGTGGGTTCAAGTAGTGATAGAAGGCTGCTCAATCTACAAGCACAGGTGCTACGCCTAGAAGCAATAACAGCAGGAAACTTGAAAAAGTATGATAAAGCCTTAGAGCTTGACTATAAAATGCTAGAGATCGCAAGGGAAACAGACGACAAAGCCACTCTTGCATTGGCCTATCTTGCTATAGGTACAGAACTAGATAGGCGTGGTAAACATAGTGAAGCAATTACTTACCTGGAGCAAGGTAGAGACGTGTCTTTTCGATCCAGTAAACCCATTATGACGCTAATGAATGCCTATCTTGCACGTGCCTACGCATCGTCTCATGACACCGAACGTTTCCTGCGTACTATTGACGTTGCCGAAGGACTAGCAAGAGATTTGAATGGCACATACGGGAATGGTACAGACTATGTATATCATCGTTTAACAGGTGTATTAGGTGAAAAAAGTTATGGTCTAATAACTTTAAATATGCCGGACGCATCACTAGAGGTATGCGAAGATATAGAGAAAGAAATGGAAAAGGATAATAATTGGTGGCTACATGCATGGTTGCCACTAGATTATGCACATGCTTATATGAGCAAGAATGATATCGATGGTGCAGTAAAGGCTGGGATTGATTTTTACAACAGAGCTAGTACTTTACAGGCTCCTCATGCAATAGATAGAGTTGTGAAACTAGTAAATGAAATGAAAGAAGGTGGCTATGGAAATATAAAAACGGTACAAGAATTTGAAGCTATGGTTAAGCAGTTATAGCACTTAACTTTATTAAGCTCCTCCCTACTTAGTGTACCTCATACACCTTACTATCTATAATGATACGTGGTCTCACTATCCCTCTATCCCTTTACCCTCACTTGTCTGCTTGCAAATACATTCGTATCTCAAAGCTCCGTACATCGAACCATGCTATGAAACAAGGCTACAAGCGCGTTCATATGCCATTGACGAGAATTGGCCTTATCATGATCGAATCCGAAGGCATCACAGAAAATGTAAAGACGTGGCGCACCGATGCTGCCGCCAAAATCATTAGCGCGTTAGGGCTGGAGAAGGTGATGTTTGAGGCAGCCGACCCGGAGGTCTTTGCCTGGTATATCAAAAATTATGGCCCTGAAGTCAATGTGTTTGTCGATCACAGCCAGATTGTCCAACTGGAATGTCTGCGTGCCGGCATATGGGGAACCAAGAGCCTGTGGGGGCGTGTCCTGACTTACAAAGGATAAAGGGCAAGAGGCGTTATCAACTCCACACAATCAGTCAATGGTTGGAGGGCATCCAACCATTGACATAGAATAAGGCATTTGATACCATTCCTATTCGTGATCAAATGAACGTAACAAGCAATCAAGTGTAGATAAGGATTTTTTAGCCACCATGGAAGATGAACCGGGAAGCGAAAAGAAAGAGCTAGCACATTTGTCCATCAACGGGCAAGTATTTCTTCAAAAGGCACAGGCCACTAATTATGTGTTGTATCAATCACAAGAGACGCGCACCTTTGGCAGACTCATTGTTGACCTCTTCCTCGAATACATCCCTGGCAAAGGATGGTGGGGTGCCATGCAAGATTGGCCACTATGATCAAATTCTATCGATCAGCATGCTTACTAAATAGCAGAGTCGAAACGTCCCTTGATTTCTTCATGCATCTATGGTAATCTCGTTCTATTAGACTCAGAAAGGGAATACTCCGGATATGTATACAGGCAAGTACCACATTTCAACACCCTATGGTACCCCAACCTATCTATGAGTTTGCCCCTGGTCGATAACTGACGCGCCTCTTTTGCTTCTACTTCTTTCACAACGCACGTTTTACCATGGGCGGCTCTCCTGATCCCGTGGTTTTTTTCTGCCATTTTCCTGTTCTCATTTCATAGCCACGGGCATCATTTCGTCCTGTGGCTGTTTTTTTGTCTCAACAGGGATATTTCGTCCCTCTGCTATCAAAGCGAAAGGACCTTTCGATGCACGCCAGATCATCTCGTATGTCCTACAAAGATCTGCTCATTACCTATCTCAGGCCTCAAGCGGCCAGGGCGCTACTTATGACTGTGTTATTAGTCACAAGTATCGGATTGCAGCTCGTAAATCCGCAGATCCTGCGCTACTTTATTGATACCGCTCTCGCCGGAAGCCCGGCAACGCCATTGTTATTTGCCGGAGCGATCTTCGTTGCCCTGGCGCTCGCCAATCAGGTCGTATCGATCTTTGCGACCTATGTTAGCGAGAATGTGGCCTGGACGGCGACCAACCAGTTGCGCACAGATCTCGTTGCGCATTGTCTCTCCCTGGATATGGCCTTCCACAAAGCCCACACCTCCGGCGAATTGATTGAGCGGATCGACGGCGATGTCAACACCCTGGCAACCTTCTTTTCGCAATCGGTGATCAACCTCTGCGGCAATATCCTCCTCATCGTCGGCATCATCGCGATCCTGTTCTACGAAGACTGGCGCATAGGACTCACGATGGGCCTCTTCGCGCTCATTGCGTTGTTCGTCCTCATGCGTATCCGTCTCCTTGCAGCACGCTTCTGGCTGGCGAGTCGCGAGAAGGATGCTGAATTTTTTAGCTTCCTGGGTGAACAACTGGCCGGTACCGCCGACATGCGTGCCAATGGTGCCACAAATTATGTCATGCAACGCTTCCACAAACTGCTCCAAAGCTGGTTCCCTGTCAATCGCAGATCCAGTATGGCGGGCTATGCGATGTGGATGACGACACTCTTTCTGTTTGCATGCGGCAATGCATTAGCCCTGGCCCTGAGCGCATATCTGTGGAGCACGAAAGCCATTACGATCGGAACTGTCTACCTCATTTTCTACTACACCAACCTGCTAAACGAGCCAATGGAACAGATACGCACTCAGATCATCGAGTTGCAACAGGCCGGTGCAGGCATTACACGCATTCGCCAATTGATGAAAGAGCAGCCAACCATTCGCAATGGTGAGGGCGCTCTACTGCCCTCTGGAGCGGCCACCATCGTTTTCCAGGATGTCACCTTTGGCTACCTTGCAGAGGAACCTGTGCTACATAACCTGAGCTTCACTCTACCAGCGGGAAAAGTCCTCGGGGTCCTGGGACGCTCAGGCAGCGGCAAGACCACATTGGCCCGCCTGCTGCTGCGGCTTTACGATCCTCAGCAGGGCCAGATCAGCATCGGCGCGGTTCCCATCCAGGACGCACTGATCCGTGATCTTCACCAGCATATCGGCATGGTCACACAGGATGTACAGCTCTTTCGTGCCACCGTGCGCGATAATCTGACGTTTTTCAAGCGCTCGATCAGTGATGCACGCATTCTCGAAGTGTTGGAAGATGTGGGACTGATCGATTGGTATCGCTCACTACCCCTGGGATTGGATAGCGAACTGGGCGCGGAGGGACAGGGCTTGTCAGCCGGGCAGGCGCAGCTATTGGCCTTCACGCGCGTCTTTCTCACCGACCCTGGACTGATCATTTTCGATGAAGCCTCCTCACGCCTTGATCCTGCCACCGAACAGCTGATTGAGAAAACTATAAGAAAATTGCTAACTGGACGGACGGCTATTGTCATCGCGCATCGCCTCACAACGCTGCAACGCGTCGATGAGATTATGGTGATGGAGCGTGGCCGCATCATCGAACATGGCAGTCGTGCACACCTGGCGGCTGATCCCACTTCACGCTTTTATCACTTGTTACAGATTGGATTAGAGGAGGCACACTCATGAAAGCGTATCAACACATGTGGCGACTGATCCGCTATCGCCCTATCCTGTACTCCATCAATTGCATTACCTGGCTACTTATTCACATCTCACCAATTATCCCAGGCTTGATCGTGCAACAAATTTTTAACGCGCTTCCACATGAGAAGCAGCTCAGCTATGGACTCTGGATGCTGATCGTCTTGCTGGTCGTGACGGCGCTGGCCCGTGTTATGCTGATCATTATTGGCGGCCTGGTCGATAGCTTGCACCGCTTCTCCATAAGCGGATTGCTCAGACGCAATCTGCTGGCTCGTATTCTGGAGAGGCCAGGCGCTCAGGCCGTTCCTGATACCGCAGGCGAGGCAATCAGCCGCTTCCGCGATGATGCAGAACAGGCCGAAGACGCGATTAGCTGGACATTGGATAGCCTGGGGCAGGGCGCATTTGCCATTATCGCCTTTGTGCTACTGTTCAGGATTAATGCACGCATCACCTTGCTGGTCTTCGTTCCACTGATAAGCGTAGTTGCACTTGCGCAGGCAGCAGGCAAGCGTTTGGAGAAATATCGGCAGGCCAGTCGCAGCGCAACCGGGCAGGTGACCAGTATGATTGGCGAGATCTTTGGCACTGTTCAGGCAATCAAAGTTGCCGCAGCCGAGCCATCTATTCTCGCCCAATTTCAGCAGTTGAACGAGCAGCGACGGGCGACCATGCTGCGAGATCGTGTTCTTGAGCAGACATTGAACTCTACATTCGGCAATACCGTTGGATTAGGGACTGGCTTGATCTTGATATTGGCGGCGCAGGCGATGCATACAGCCCAACTGGGCGTGGGAGATATCGCTCTGTTCATCTACTACCTCGCGTTTGTGACCGACTTCACCCAGTTCTTTGGCATGTTTCTTGCTCATTATGCGCAGACAAAGGTTGCGTTTCGACGCATGGTAGCATTACTCCAGGGCGCAACTCCCACACGGCTAACCGAGCCTCATCCACTCTACCTTGCCAAAAAAGAGGTGCCTACAATTGTACAGCCGCCGCCCAACGAGGATAACTTGCATGTTCTGACCGTAAAAAGCCTCAGATATCATTATCCCGATACTGGACACGGGATCGATGACATCAGTTTTAGCGTAGCAGGAGGCTCATTAACCGTCATCACGGGACGCATCGCCTCTGGCAAAACCACCTTACTTGAAGGGCTATTGGGCTTGCTCCCCAGAGAAAGTGGTGAGATCTCCTGGAATGGGCAGATAGTCATTGATCCTGCCACGTTTTTCGTCCCACCGCGCAGTGCTTATACACCCCAGATACCGCGCCTCTTCAGCGCAACCTTGAAGGAAAATATTCTTCTTGGCCTACATGAAGATGCCGCTCAATTGCAGGGTGCGCTCCAGGCCGCCGTTATGGAGCGTGATCTCACCGAAATGGAGCATGGCCTGGAGACATTAATCGGCACAAGAGGTGTGAAGCTCTCGGGGGGCCAGGTGCAACGTACGGCGGCGGCGCGTATGTTTGTGCGCAACGCCACCTTGCTGGTCTTCGATGACCTGTCAAGCGCACTCGACGTAGAAACCGAGCATCTATTGTGGGAAAGGCTCTTTGCGCAAGCGACAATCACCTGCCTGGTCGTCTCCCATCGACGTAGCATCTTACAACGCGCGGACCAGATCATCGTCCTCAAAGACGGGAGAATTGAGGGTATTGGCACGCTGACCGAGCTATTAAAGACTTCTCAGGAGATGCAGCGCCTCTGGGATACGGATATATCAGTGTAACGACTCTTTTGTGATGATGGGGGATGATCACTTATCATCACAAACAGCGATTTGCGGCTCATCCTCTTTCTCATGCTATAATCTCACGTAGAGTCTGTGAGAGATATAATTCATATCAGACAAGGAGAAAGCTATGACACAAGCCTCTTACAATGATATTGCACAATGGTATGATCAGTTTCTGCGCGAAAGACCTGTCTATACAGAAGTAATCCTACCCAGCTTATTAACCCTCGTTGGAGAGGTCAAGGGAGAAGTCATTTGTGATCTAGCCTGTGGACAGGGCTGGGTAGCACGCGAGTTAGCCCGGCGTGGAGCGCAGGTCACTGGTCTTGACTTGGCACCAAACCTGCTAGCACTCGCACAACGCTATGAAGAACAGGAACCACTAGGAATAGAGTATACCCAGGGTGATGCGGAGCGTGCTGATGGATTGAGCGACCATCGCTTTACCGGGTGTGTTTGTATTATGGCTCTAATCAATATTGCTGATCTTCGGGCCACATTTCAGAGTATCCGACGTATCCTCAAACCGGGAGGCTGGTTAGTCTTTGCCATTCCGCACCCCTGTTTTGAGACGCCTCATGCTCAATGGACCACCTTGCCCGATATAGAGCATCCTCTCGGCAGAATCGTCACGGGATATTTTGACGAGCGCCAATGGTTCTCATCGAACCCAAACGGCGTCAGGAGCCGCGTCGGAGACCATCATCGTATGCTCAGTACGTATCTCAACCTGCTTGCTACCACAGATTTTGTCCTTGAACGTGTATTCGAACCAGGTCCCTCTTCCAGGCAAGCTGAACTGGTGCCTGGAAATCGGGAAGTTCCCACACTCCTGCTCATTCGTGCTCGTCTTTCAAATTAATGGAGTACAAAAGAGCATGCGGAAAAGTTGGGACCATTTTTATCAATTAACTCAAGACAAATCTCCTTCGGCGGGTCTGGTCAAAGCTATCTCACTGCTAGGGCATACCGGCGAAGCACTTGATCTGGGCTGTGGTGTGGGCCGAGATACGCGTTACCTGCTCGCCCAAGGCTTTCAAGTCACCGCAGTTGATCGAGAGGCAAAAGCGATAGTAACCCTGGCAAGCCTCTCGACTCCACATCTATACCCCGTACAATCAACCTTTGAAGATTTCACCTTCGCATCTTATGCCCTGATCAACGCGCATTTTGCACTCCCTTTTCTGCAAACTGGTGTGTTCTCCACCGTCTTTGCCAGACTCAAAAGATCGCTTAAGCCTGATGGTATCTTTGTTGGGCAATTCTTTGGCATTCATGATACCTGGAATGTGGCGGGCAACCCTATGACCTTTTTGACCCGTGAACAAGCTCTCGCTGAATTAGTCGATCTGAAGATCATGGAATTTGAAGAAGAAGATGCTGATGGGGAAACAGCCGAAGGCACTACAAAGCACTGGCATGTCTTCCATATCATCGTCTGCAAGCACTCTCCACCAAAGATAGAATAGTAACAGGTCGGTTACTACTCGCGATCCGAACCTTACACTGTTTACGCCTTCTCAGCATGTCCACCCAGTTCATCAGGTACAAGTATCTTACTGAGAACCGGACTGGCAAACTCTGTAGATAGACAATCCATACAGACAATATCCCAAAGCTTTCCACCCATAAACTTTGCCTGTCGCCGCCGCCCAGTTTCGCGAAAGCCTGCCTTTGCATATGCGCGTTGTGCCGCAAGGTTGTATTCCCATGTTTCAAGGCAAACACTGTGCAAGCCAAGTGCCGTGAATGCGTAATCAAGTGTTAAACGAGTTGCTTCTGTTCCATATCCACGCCCACGATAGTCAGCCTCGCCAATTTCAATACCAAAGCCTGCGCTACGATCTCGATAGTTAATGTCTTCTAGAGCAGTCCTCCCAATGGGTTGTAGTGTTACACGATCATAAATGGTGAAGTAGACGACGGTACGCAACCGTTCTCGCGCTACCTCTGCCTCATAAGCGGCCTGGATCTCTTCAAGCGTTGAAGGTCGTGGAATATGAAGTGTACGAAGAACGGCAAAGTCGTTGATCCAACGATGATAGAGCGGCACCAGATCACGATGAATGGGACCAAGGGCTACTTTGTCTCCGATAATGCTAAGAATTGGGTGAGCCTGGATCGGTGTTTGATGCTCTTCTACCTGTTCCATGTTCTTGCTCCTCTCACATTACATCAGAAATTCGTATTCAGCCAGCATCGTATCATACCACTCGCGCGAGAATTGAGCCTCATTTGGATGCAGAGCGTCAGGGCTATTTAATTCTCGCTTTCCTTCCGGATATGGCTCGCAAGCGAGCCGAAAAGGGTTGATAGTGTGCGTGTTTTGCGG
>JACDAE010000473.1 GCA_013695595.1 Ktedonobacteraceae bacterium
CACCAATCCCAACTCCAACGCCGACGCCTGGCACGACGCCAACCCCTTCACCATCAGGAAGCTGTAAGGTGAGTTATGCTGTGCAAAATCAATGGACAACTGGTTTTACAAGCAGTGTGACTATTACAAATACGGGGACAACGACGATCAATGGTTGGACGTTGGCCTTTACCTTCTCTGGCAACCAGCAAGTTACTCAGGGATGGAATGCGGTTTTCACGCAGCAAGGCAGCAAGGTGACGGTGAAGGATGCTGGCTATAATGGTGCCATTGCAGCCGGTACATCGGTCAGTCCTGGTTTTAATGGGACGTGGAGCGGGAGCAATGTTAGCCCGACGGCCTTTACTTTGAATGGTGTAGCTTGTAGTTAAAACGCGGGCTTATAAATCGTGCCCCTACATCATTGGGACCATGATGGCCGGGTGGCCTTACATACGTTCCCAATGATGTAGGGGCGCGATTTATAAGCCCGAAATTGTCGCATAATAGGACTATTATCTTACCCCATTTCATCTTTTCGAAGGGCATGAGTGCTCATCTATTCTATTGCCAGAGGGCCATATTGGTTGTATGATAGTGGGCGGCCCCTGTACTAATTTCCCCATCTGGTGTATCTTATATGTCAGCATATTCTTAATTAATAATGAAGGATTAGCTTGTCAACGCTTCTTGAAAAACTCTATTATAAGAAGGACACATGCAAGGAGTATATAAGCGAAGTTTGTAGTTCTGCTATGCTACAAAAATCGTCGATGGCAGGAGAAATTCTATGCAGCCGCAACGCGACACCATGACTGATAGCCTTGCAGACATCATTCATATCATTCGTCTGGGAGGTAAAAGTGGTACTCTCACAGTTGAGCGCGGCGAGGCAAATACGCTAGAAGAAGGATTTATAGCATTCGCCGATGGACGGATCCTCGAAGCTAAAGCAGGTCGAAGTAGTGGTCAACAGGCATTCAACTATTTGAATGCATGGACCACATGTCGCTTTTCTTTTGCTGATTATGCCACATCTGATGGTACTGTGCCGTATCAATCTGCGCATTTTTCTCCTTCGGGAGAGAAATTTCCACAGAAAGATGTATCTGTGCCCAAAACGGGACAGCTTGCTACATCTCCTCTCACACCGCAGAGCAATGATATGTCTCTCAACAACAGAGGCTCAGTCGTAGCGTTTTCGCTCCCGGCCCGTTCGCGGGCTGGCGAAATCGCGCTCCAGCAGCTAGATCGTGTGCATATTTCACGTTTACAGAAGCGGCTGCTTCTATTGGTCAATGGGCAACGCACCTTGAGTGAGCTTGCGCGTTTGATCGTTAGAAGCCCAGAAGAGACTCAAATACTACTTGAAGAGCTAGAACGAGCCGGTTTTGTTAAGTAGTAAACCGCAGGCAACCAGGAGGAATCCATTATGGCCTTACCATCGGTGGCGCTTTTACGTCCCAAAAAAATATCACTAACCGTCCGTATATCTGTCGTCCTTGTGCTGGCTGTCGTGCTTCCATTGCTGATTACTGGCATTGGAAGTGAGCTTATTCTTCGCCCAACCTTGCTTTCGCAAGCAAGTACCGAGATGGGAAATGATGCACAGAAGCATACCCAGGCGATAGATTCGCTCCTGATAGCACATCTACAAGATCTGCAGTTTTTAGGGAAATTTCTGGCAACGCAGAAATTTCTAGCGGGCGATGATGTATTTAAGCAACAGGCACTTAATGAACTGACGTTGGGATATCACCTTGACGCGAACTACAGTATGTGGACGCTTTTTAATACAAACGGCAAGATGTTGCTATCTTCTCCCGCGGCTCCCACATTGCGGGGCAAGTACGCCATTCCTCCAGAGATCATGAAGCAGGTGCGCGGACCGAATAAGACCCTGATCTCAGATGTCTATTTTGATAACACTGCTCATATGGCATTCATCGATATGTACACCTCGGTTACCTCAGCCAACGGAAAGTTTCTGGGGATCGAACGTTCGACACTTAAGATGACAGAGATATGGACCGAGATCAATAACGAGACCAATGCTACCGCGGGCAGCTTTGCTATGATCCTTGATGGTCATGGTGTACGCATTGCCTATACCAATCCTGACACCACTTTAACCACATTCCCACCAGAGTTGTTTACCTCCGCTGCGCCACTCTCACAGCAGTTTCAGCAGCAGGTGCATGACGAGAATATTTATGGAACCACCTTCGTAAAAGAATTGTCAGATCCAACACTCGTGGATCAGCTCCAGAATCCCAATGGTTCCCCCACGTTTCAATTTGTGCCGGCACTACAGACTGAATCCTTTCAGACGTATCGTGCGACGTTGCAGGTCGTTCCCTGGAGTTACCTGGTGCTCAGGCCTGTCAATACGATCACGAATGCAGCCAATCGGCAGGATATTTATCTTGTTTTGCTAGCGGCCCTGGTGACCTTGCTGGCGGCAATTATAGGTCTTGTGATTGGGCGCAGTATTGCACGACCTATTTTACGTTCGGTCTCTCTCCTGATCAACAGTAGTACTTCGCTTAAGACATTAGCGGCACGCGAACAGTCAACGGCGAAAGAGCAGAAGTGGATCGTCGATTCAGCACGCAAGGGCGTGGAAGCAATGCAATATTATGCTAAAGCGAGTAAGATTGCAGCCAATAAATTAGACTCTATCGGAAAAGACCTTACGCAGAACCACGAAAGAATTGATCCATTTCGTATGCGACAACGGTTGGCTGAAATTGTGGCCACGGCTGGCTATATTGAAAATGCCGCCAATTTTCAAGAGCATAGTAGTAGAGACGTATCGACAGCCGTGCGTATTACCACCCAGGTTACGGAACAACTGCTGGTGGGCGCAACCTCTGCTTCGGATGCTGCATTGCAGTTGGAAGAAGTTATCAAACAATTGCGCGAGGTCGTTGGTGAATAAATATAGCGGCAGGAGAATGAAAATGAAACAATTGCAACGCGTGAAACATGCAGGCGCAATGCTCATAAGTGCGCTTATACTTTCGGCAGTGCTCCTTACTTCTTGCAGTAGTGGCCCCACCAGCACTACAACGGGACCTCAAGGTGACGGCGGTAAGGGATGCACAAAAGTTGGTATTTTGCTCCCCGAAACCGCTTCATCCGCACGCTGGGAGACGAAGGATCATCCCCTTCTTGTGCAGGCAGTCACTACGGCCATCCCAGGTGTGCATATTGACTATAACAATGCTCAAGGAAGTACAGCGACGCAACTTAGCCAGACTGAGACTGATCTTGCAAACGGTGATTGTATCCTGATCGTTGGTGCGCACGACAGTGTGGCTGCAGCCTCAATTGTAGCCAAGGCCAGCGCACAGAACGTACCTGTTATCGCGTATGATCGCCTGATTCAATCTAAGAATCTTAGTTACTATGTCTCATTCGAAAATACAAAAGTTGGGCAGTTACAGGGTCAATATATCCTCGATCACTATAAAAAGTATCTGAATCCACAGAAGCCAGAGCCGATCAACATCGCCATAATCAGTGGCTCAGAAACGGATGCTAACTCGCTGCTTTATAGTGTGGGAATGCATTCAGTACTTGATCCTCTTTTCGCAACCAATGTACTGAAAACCGTCTCCGAGAACTTCACGCCGAATTGGGACAATAATACAGCGCAGGCGGAGATGGAGTCGGCGTTGACGGACCAGCAGAACAACATACAGATCGCGTATGCTGCGAACGATGGTATGGCAGGTGGTGTGATTGCTGCTTTGAGTACTGCCAGACTAAGTGGGAAGGTCATGGTTACCGGTCAAGATGCGACCACGGCAGGTATTCATAACATCCTTGCCGGGACGCAGGGGATGACTGTCTACAAGCCTATCGTCAAAGAAGCTCAATCAACTGGATTGCTTGTGAAGGCGCTCTATAATGGGAGCAACATCAGTGTGTTAACCCATGGGCAGACGACGACGACCTTTAATGGAGGCAATATCCCCTCTATTTTTGATACGCCGATTGCAGTTGATATCAATAACATCGCCACGACGGTTATCGCGGACCACTTCATTACGAAAGGTGATGTTTGCGCGGGCATTCCAGCTGGAACGGCAGGTGTCTGTTAAGAAGCTAAAAACCGGGGCAGGGGCCGCGATGAGATATAATGGCATAAAATTCTGAAAGGAAATGTATGGCACTTACGACTCCATGCATACATGATGAAATGACCATATTACGCATCGTCGTTGGCTCCCTGGAATTTCGTGCTCGTATGGAGGAGGCAGATGCACCCCAGACATGTGCTGCATTTAGCAAATTGCTGCCTTTTCAAAATAAACTGGTGCATGCGCGTTGGAGTGGAGAGGCAGGCTGGATACCGCTTGGAGAACAGAATCTAGGCATCAGCATTTTCGAGAATCATACCAGCCATCCTGCCCCTGGTCAGATATTGCTCTATCCAGGCGGCTACAGTGAAACTGAGATTCTTTTTCCCTATGGGGGAACCTGTTTCGCGAGCAAAGTAGGACAACTGGCAGGTAATCACTTTCTTACCATTATCGATGGGTCAGAGCACCTGCGCGAAGTGGGACGGCGTATTTTGTGGGAAGGTGCCCAGGATATTCTTTTCGAGCTGGCGTAGAGATAGAGATCACTATCACGATGCTCAGGTGTTGTGGCATGAAAAAATACCATAAATTTCATGAAATTTATGGTATTTCATTCTGCATTCACCCAAATACCTCCTCATTGCTCCTCTGTCTGGTGGTAATCCAGCAATATGTTCCCTCTATACTGGTCTCTTTTTATTCACATCGTATAGTCAAGTTGACAGTATTTGAGCCAAAATGATATATCCATATACACGATGAAAATTTCATTGTGAAAACGCTAAATTTCATGTGCAAGGAAGTACTCATACGGGAAATGGCGACCCATCCTCTGTTGTGGTTGATATCTCTGTATCTTTGCTTCCGTGAACCAGCGCAGTCTTCACCTGGTATTTATGGTATGAGCAATGGTTGCTCAAAAGAATGATCTCAATTAAGTAAGAGAGGTACTATGAAAAGCAAAGGACGCTTTAAACTACTGACATTCATGATTGCATTTCTCCTGCTAGGATCTGCGGTCGTGGTTGGTGCAGTGCAAACAAATTCACGTGCCAGAGCAGCGCGGGCTGCTGCTATCACTGGTCTACACGTCGTGGGTAACAAGCTTGTAAACGGGAGCAATGTACCCGTCACGCCACATGGAGTCAATCACATGGGTGGAGAATACTCATGTATCTCAAGTGGCGGTCATACATTTGATGGCCCGGTCGATCAGACGGCTATCAGCGCGATGTTGACCTGGGGGATCACTGCTGTGCGTGTACCTCTAAATGAAGACTGCTGGCTTGGCATCAACGGTCAGCCTTCTGATGGTACAACGGCAGCCCAATATCAGCAGGACGTTATGAATTACGTGAACCTGCTCAATGCGAATGGTATAATCGTTATCATTGATCTGCACTGGACAGCACCAGGATCGCAGATTGCATCCGGCCAGCTTCCGATGCCTGATGCTGATCATGCCCCCGCATTCTGGACCTCCGTGGCGTCGACCTTCAAGAGCAATACTTCGGTCTTGTTCGATCTCTACAATGAGCCTTTCACGAATAGTTGGTCGTGCTGGCTGAATGGAAGCACTGCTCCCCAGAGTGGTGCGTGTTCAGGTGTTGGCTTCGCGGTGGCTGGCATGCAGTCGCTGGTCAATGCTGTGCGTGCGACGGGTGCGACCACGCCGCTTATGCTTGGTGGTCTGGCTTATTCAAACGATCTTTCACAGTGGCTGCAATACAAGCCAACCGATCCTGCCAATAACCTGATTGCTTCAACGCATATCTACAATTTCAACGCCTGTAGCAGTACTAGTTGTTGGAATTCGCAGACGGCCACTGTTGCCGCACAGGTTCCTGTTATCGCGGGTGAAATCGGCGAAAACGACTGTGCGCATGGCTTCGTTGATGGCCTGATGTCCTGGCTCGACAGCCATGGGATCGGGTATCTTGCCTGGACCTGGAATCCCTATAACTGTTCAACTACACCTGCATTGATCACGGACTACACTGGAACGCCTACGGCTTATGGTGTTGGCGTGAAAAATCATCTATTGTCCCTGGTTGGATCAAACCCAACACCTGTACCCACGACGCCACCTACGGCGACACCTGGCACGACTCCGACACCTCGTCCGACGGTGACCCCAGGAACAACTCCAACTCCAACTCCACGCCCAACGGTGACTCCAACATCGACACCAACGCCGGCTCCTGGTGGTGGTTGTAAAGTAAGCTATTCGGTGAATCAGTGGCCTGGAGGCTTCACTGCCAACATGAGTGTGACAAATACCAGTTCCACGTCGATCAATGGATGGACACTGGTCTTCACTTTCCCCGCCAGCCAGCAGGTGACGCAGGGATGGAACGCTATCTTTACTCAGCAGGGGAGCAAAGTAACGGTTGTGAATCAATCTTACAATCCTGTCCTTGCACCTGGTGCCTCGGTCAGTCCAGGGTTCAACGGCTCATGGAGCGGGAGCAATCCTGCGCCAACCGCTTTCACGCTTAACGGAGTAACGTGTAGCATAGCCTGATGAACGCTGTTTATATAGTGGCTTTGTAAATTGCGCCCCTATACCATAGGTAATCATTCCTATGGTGTAGGGGCGCAGTTCACAAGCCCGCCCGCTAAACCGGTGATACCATCAAATTGTCGCATCTTCCTCCCTATGCTATAATCAATACAGCTTCTTCTAGCCTTATTTGAGGGAGATGAAGAATATCAGGAATATCGTCGGGAGGAAACATTTGTGCCAGCAAATATTGGATATCTCTATGCCGCAATCTTTTTAGCGGCAGGCTTCATCCTTGCTATCGTTGCAACACTGATCGGTAACATCCTTGCACCTCATAAGAGAACGAAAGAAAAACTACAAACATATGAGTCGGGCGAAACGGTGATTGGCACGGCAAGAGTGCAATACCCGCTTGGTTTCTATATATTTGCCCTCCTCTTTGTCGCATTCGATGTAGATATCGTATTTATTGCAGCCTGGGCAATTATTTTTAAGCCATTAGGCCTTTTTGGTTTCATTGAAATCACTTTCTTTATCATTGTACTCGCACTCGGTCTCGTATACGCATGGCGTAAAGGCGTAACGCGCTGGATTTGATTTGGAGTTATCAATGTATACACTCTTATTCGCTGATGTATGGTGGGCACAATTGTGGAGTGGCATCATCTCGTGGGACTTTTTGCAATTTGTGGTCGCTTTACTTAGCTCAATTGGTTTTGTTTTAACTAGTGCAACCATCCTGGTGCTGGCTGAACGCAAGGTTATGGCCTGGATGCAGGATCGGCTCGGCCCAATCCATACCGGTCCCTGGGGCTTATTGCAGACCGTCGCGGATGTCCTAAAGTTGCTCCTGAAAGAAGATATTCACGTGAATACTGCTGATAAGGCAGTTTTCCTGATTGCTCCATCCGTCTTTCTGGGTCCTGTGATTGCGGCCTTTGCTGTTCTACCACTTTCACCCTATGTTGGTTTGCCGGGCACTGCGCTAGCAACCGGTATTATCTATCTGGTTGCCATGAGCTCAATCGACGTGATCGGTGTCATTATGGCGGGTTGGGGCTCAAACAATAAGTATTCTCTTATTGGTGGCCTGCGTGCCGCCGCACAGATGATTTCGTATGAACTTCCGCTCATCCTTGCTTTGATCGGCGTAATTATGTTTACCAGCATTCTGGCTACCAGCGGTATTGGTACACTTTCACTGCGCGAAATTTTGACCTACCAGAATTCGTGGCATAACACCGGTATTGGAGTACTCGACTTTATCTTTGAAGGTTTTACTCCCTGGTCATGGTTCTTCCTGGTTCAGCCACTAATGCTCGTCATTTACTATACCTGTGGCCTCGCGGAGACCAACCGCGCTCCTTTCGACCTGCCAGAAGCGGAATCTGAGCTCGTTGCAGGCTACTTGACGGAATATAGTGGTATGCGTTGGGCGATGTTCTTCCTGGGTGAATATGGCAACATGACCATCGTTTCAGCCATCACCGCATTCCTGTTCCTGGGTGGTTGGTCCGGCCCTGGTGTCAGTTATCTGACGGGTCTGAACTCGCCTTTTGGGGCCTTGTCGGCAATCTGCTGGCCCTAGGCTACCTGCTGCTGAAAATCTACGGAATGTGCTTCGTTTTCATCTGGATACGCAGTACGCTACCGCGTTTGCGCTCCGATCAATTAATGCAGTTCGCATGGCTCATTCTCATCCCTGTAACTCTGGTGAATATTCTCCTTACAGGTGGCATTTATCTCGTGGTGAGTAGCTTTGGCGCTCCCAATTGGGTTTTCCTTGTCGTAACTGGTGTGATTAACTGGGCTGGCCTGTTTGGTTTTGTCCAACTGGTACGTCGTGTTACCGCTTCCTCGACCCGTCGTGCGCAGGCTCCGGCTATCCGCGCTCAACGTCGGGCTGAAACGGCTGCCACACCGCTTCTACCATTGCGTGATGCTATTCCTGCTCGCGTTGCCGTCGCACAAAGCGCCGGTGCGACAAATTCAACCGGTTCTCCCGAAGCATAAAACAGAAAATGCCCGTAATACAGTAGGGACCCCAATCGGGTCTCTACTGTATTTTATGTAAATATTTAATAACGTTTGTCTTTGATCTCCCACTGGACAAAACAGCTTTTTAGCCCTACACTAGTTTCAGTACCTCTAACGGGTCGAGAAGAGAATGCATTCAGATAACCGCAGTTAAATTAACTATTATATAGTAGCGAGCCATTGTGATAAAGAGTAAAGAGCAGAAGAGTCAGACGGTGGGAGCCAGCAATAAAGGCAACACGTCAAGAATATGGTCAAGATTGCAGGTACGCATGGCCATTTCTTATATAAGTGTGACGCTTATTATTGTGCTTTTATTGGAATTCTTGTTCATTCTGCTCGTCTATGTCATCGTTGTTATCTCTCCAGCTACTGATGCTATCGCTGGTAGCATGGTCAGAAATACCGCACAGACTTACGGGCTGGAGGCCACTATACAGGCAAAAGGGGCCACCCTTAATCCTGCTTCCACTTTTCAGCCCGGCCAGGCATCGTCTCTGGCTCCTGTCAGCGCGGGTGAACCGATCTGGTATCCTTATCTCAATAATCAAGTTCCCTACATAGATAGTCCTTCTACTTCTTACAAACTGTTCATGTTTGCATTGCTGATTCGTCCAGATGGGAATGTCCTTGCCAGTTCTTATCCAATACTTTATCCTGCATCAACTCCGGCAGTAAAGACTATTCCCGGATATGCGGCAGCGATCCGTAGCGCTCTGGCTGGACACGCGAACAGTAGCATACAGGATACTGCCCAGAAGCGTATAGTGTTCGCCGTACAACCTGTTTTTGATAAAGATAACAGGCCAATCGGGGCTGTGTATGTACAGATAACATTGCCCTTTTCGCGTAATCAGAATATAGCGAATCTTGGGGGTAGCTGGTTTATTGTGGGAAGTGCCTTGATCTGGTTGTTGCCGATCGTGCCTCTGGGAAGTATTTTTGGTATAGTGACCACGCGTGGCGTCGTTCTGCGTATCCATCGATTGGTAAAGGCGACCGCGCATTTCGCTGAGGGGGACTATAGTCAGCGTGTCCCAACCAAAAAGGGTGATGAGGTTGGGCAACTGGAGCGGCAATTTAATAGTATGGCAGAGCAGTTGGTTACCAGCATCGCACGGCAACAAGAACTTGTTGAACAACAGGTACGCCTGGAGGAACGTGCGCGTACCGAGCAGGAGATGCTCACGGCCCAACATATCCAGCAATCCCTGTTGCCGAAAGAGGTGCCTGCGTTACCCAATTGGCAGTTCACGCCGTACTATAAGCCGGCGAAAGAGGTGGGGGGCGATTTTTATGATTTCCTGGTATTCGATAGCGGCCAACTGGGGATCGTCATCGGCGATGTAAGCGGTAAAGGGGTACCAGCGGCTCTGGTGATGGCGATGACCTGCACCATGTTACGTACCGCTGTACGCGAGATAGCCTCTCCTGGTGAGGTGCTTGCTCGTGTAAATGAACTGCTCGTAGCCCATGTCCCACCTGGAACCTTTGTGACCTGCTTCTATGGATTGCTTGATCTACAAAGTGGTCATCTCCTTTTTGCCAACGCCGGCCATGATTTGCCGTATCATCAACAGGGCACCAACGTCTCCGAACTGCAAGCGACTGGAATGCCTCTTGGCCTTATGGCTGGAATGCAGTATGAAGAGGTTGATGTGACACTTGCGACGGATGAAAGTATACTGTTCTATAGTGATGGACTGGTGGAGGCGCATAATCCGCAGCGTGAGATGTTTGGTTTCCCGCGCCTTATGCAGGTGCTCAGCAAATATCCAGGGGATACTACGCTGATCGATTCCTTGCTTCATGAGCTTATGACCTTCACCGGCGATGCATGGGAGCAAGAAGATGATGTGACGATGGTGAGGCTGCAAAGGGTATCTGTCAAGGCCATACCTGACAAGGAGTCAGACATGTTGCATCTTCTTAAAGAAAGAACGCTTGCGAGTATTCCTGGTAATGAACGGGAGGCTATGGAATGGGTAGCTGACGAGGTGCAATCTTTGCATCTTTCCCAGGATCAACTTGCCAATCTCAAAACGGCGGTGGCTGAAGTTGTGATGAATGCGATGGAGCATGGCAATCACTATCAAGCCGATAGCCTGGTTATATTGCAAATTCTCACCTCATCCACTTCTGTCGTCGTACGTGTACGCGATCAAGGGGAAGGAGAACTACATCCAGTTGCCGTGCCCGACGTACCAAATCTCGAAGCGAAACTGGCGGAATTAGAAACTCCGCGCGGCTGGGGACTTTTTCTCATCAAAAATCTAGTAGATGAAATGCGTGAGATAAATGAAGAGCATTCTCATACCGTCGAGGTTGCCATCCATTTTAAATCGAAAAAAGATGAAACGATGCCAGATATGATGTAGAGGTGCGCAATTTACAAATCCATACAAAACGATGTCAAACATGGTGTAGGGGCGCGATTTATAAGCCCGTAGGAGGAATGCATGTCACAAACCAATCTTGTCATAAACGTACGTCAAATAAGTCCGAAAGTAAGCATCATCGATATTCAAGGCGATCTTTCGGCCACCGCAGAGCCTGTGCTTACCAACGCGTACACTCAGGCCAATACCCCAACCACACGTGTTATTGTTATTAATTTTTCTAAACTTGCATACATGAATAGTAGTGGTATCGGCCTGCTTGTTACGTTGCTTATTCGTGTAAATCGTCAGAAGCAGCGCCTGCTCTGTTATGGATTGAGCGAACATTATCGTCATATTTTTGCATTGACGCGCCTGAGTGATGTTATTCCTCTTTATTCTACGGAACAAGAAACATTGGATGCCGCAAAAACTTTGTAGAGGCCAGGTTGATTGTGTTCAGCTACTGTTGTCAATTGTCCTTAATGATGTTGCCATATTAGCGAGAGGAGAATTTCTATGACGGACGACGCTTCTACCAATAAAGAGCCACAGGATGCAGCCTTCTGGGCGCATTTGACTTCGGCATTGCAAGTCTCCAGGGTACCAACCGGTGCGCTAAATTTGAACGTAGATGGGCGACAGGTTGTTGGGCCATTGCAAGGTTTTGGGCAATTGTGGCAGAAAACGTATCGAGTCCGCTTGCCTGAAGTGACGCTGACTCCAGCCGAAGTTATGCAAATGTGGAAAGAGAACTTCGCGCAATTCCAACCTCCCACGAACCGTTTTTTTCCCGTCCTTGGCACCATTGAGCCAGGTCAACTGGTACTTATCAATGCATCGATGAAAGGTATGCCAACCTCTACTGGGGTAATGGTACTCTATGCCGACGACGAGTCATTTACCTTGATGACGCCACAGGGACATCCTGAGTCGGGATGGGTAACGTTCAGTGTATTTAAAGAGGACATCTGCACAATTTGTCAGGTCGAATCGTTTGCCCGTGCCAATGATCCACTCTATGAACTAGGATTTCGCCTGGGAGGCTCAAGTTTTCAAGAACAGATATGGGTTCATGTGCTGGAATCTCTGGCAACTCACCTGCATGTTAATGAGAAGGTGCAGGTTTCCAAGGATTGCCTGGATCCCCGCTTGCAGTGGTCGGAGGCCAAAAATATTTGGCAAAACGCATCCATACGTACTGTATTTTATACCCTGGCTGCTCCAGTACGCTGGCTTTCCCGCCTCCGCCAGCGCTCCTCTACGACGCAGAAAAAGGACGTACAGCAGAAATAGTCGAGCTATGGTTTGATGGCGCAATGGAATAAAAAATCCTGTACCGGCTGTTAGAGAAAGTAAAGGATATCACCCACGGTATCCTTATTTGCAACGTTGCAAAGATAGATTGACTCAAAGAAGCCCTCATAAGCGTCCTACATCATGTGTGACGGCTCTAAACGAATGCGTATCCATCTATTTTACAGGGGTAACAGGAATGACCAGACAAGCAAAAATAACCATCACAATAGCGCTCATGCTTGGTATGGCGTTGGCGGCACTCGACACCACGATTGTTGGTACCGCCATGCCGAGCATTGTAGGAAAACTGGGGGGTATTACACTCTATTCGTGGGTGTTCTCGATCTACCTGTTAACCTCTACCACAACTGTACCAATTTATGGCAAGCTTGCGGACCTCTATGGACGTAAGCCGCTCTTTCTTTTTGGGGCCACGCTCTTTCTCATTGGTTCGGCGGCATCCGGTGCGGCACAATCGATGGAGCAACTGATCGTCTTTCGTGCTATTCAGGGCTTAGGTGCGGGCGCTGTTCTGCCGATTGTGCTCACTATTATCGGTGATATTTTTACATTGGAAGAGCGAGCAAAAGTACAGGGTCTTTTTAGTGGCGTGTGGGGTCTGTCGAGCGTTGTTGGTCCATTTGTGGGTGGTTTGATCGTGGATCACTTCTCCTGGCGCTGGGTCTTCTTTATTAATATTCCCTTTGGCCTGGTATCCATGCTCCTGCTCATTTTCACTCTTAAAGAGACGGTTGAACGCAAGAAGCATCACCTGGACTATCTCGGCACATTAACGTTGACTGGTAGCATTGTCGCATTGCTCTTTGCACTCTTGCAGGGTGGCACAACCTGGGCATGGACCTCGTTCCAGAGCATTGGCCTCTTCGTTGCAGCGGTCGTTCTCTTTGTGCTTTTCATACGCACCGAGCGCCGGGCAGAGGAGCCAATTCTGCCCCTGGTCCTTTTCGAGAATCGCATTATTACGATTTCCAGCATCGGCGGCGTTATCCTGGGGGTAATGATGTTTGGCATAACCTCGTATGTTCCACTTTTCGTACAGGGCGTCAAAGGTGGCAGCGCAACGAGTGCTGGCATCACCCTTGGACCATTATTACTTGCATGGCCGATCGCTGCAACAATTAGCGGAAGGCTGGTCATTCGTTACGGCTATCGCATCATCGCCGTCATGGGTATGCTGTTTGCCGCAATCGGTGTGGGCTTAACGACCCTCTTCAATGCACAGACGAGTCTTCCCTTTATTATTGTCGCGATGGTCTTCATTGGAGCTGGACTGGGTTTTGTCAGTTCCGTCTTCATCCTCTCTGTCCAAAACGCGGTACCATGGAATCTGCGTGGGGTCGCAACCGCAACCACACAGTTCTTCCGCACTATGGGTGGGACCGTCGGGGTTGCGATTATGGGAACAATCTTGAATGCACAGATGGCTGTCCGTTTTGCTCCCATCTACGCGCAATTCTCTGCTGCTGCCAGCCATCTTCCAAAGAATATTGCACCCGCAAACGTCCTGCTTACTCCAGATCTGCGAGCCTCTTTAGCACCTGCATTCTTGACACAATTGCAAAATGCGCTGTCGCAAAGTCTGTTCTGGGTGTATGGTTTAATGTTCGTGCTGGCCCTGATTGGACTTGGGGCGATGTTCCTCTTACCTGGTGGACGGGCTGATAAATATGCCTACAAGCCCACTGAGGATGAGGGTGTGTTGGCACCAGGCGAACCCGTTTCGGAATCACTCGCTAATATTGGGTAAGATATGTCCCTTTTTTCCTGGTTTCTTGACCTTCTCGCTGGCTAATTATCAGGAATGGGAAGTTCCTCTTTCCTCTTTTTCATGCCGTAGGTGGAGAGTTGGAGAATTAAATAGTCCTGGCGATGTCAGATATGAGAGGATTGATACCTGGGTATACGTTATAATTAATAGGCACATCTATCGCTGCGAAAAGAAAAAACCTTAAATAAGGAATAGACGATGTAGCCAGGGATTAGTAATCACGTTTTCTCGCCCTTCCACTTTGCAGCGAAGTGGCTTTTCTGGTGTATCCAGATGAAGTGTAGCATGTGTTTTTGTTTTGAGTCGTACAAGGAGGTTTAACGACAATGAAACAGTACTTTCAGATGTCCCTCACAGGCATAGTAGCAAGAATGCTCCTTGTCTGTCTGTCTGTGTGCGGGCGTTGCATTCCTGCTTCCTGGCATGATACAGCATGCCAGGGCAGCTACTCCAGTCAATGTTACAGTGAATGCCAATAGTAGCCTGGGGACGATCCCATCAACAGCCTACGGGGTCAGCGAGGCAGCCTGGGATGGCTCTCTCCTCGATCCATCCTTACCCGGCCTTATAGCCGCCAGTGGAGCCAAAGTCATGCGCTTGCCCGGCGGCTCGTTATCGGACGCGTATCACTGGCAGTCTAATACCGCAATAGCCAGTTATGCCGCCCCCAGCAACACCTTTGATGCGTTCATGGGCGTGGCGCAGAAAGCTGGCGTCCAGCCACTGGTAACGGTGAACTATGGATCAGGGACGACGCAGGAAGCCGCTGGTTGGGTCCAATATGCCAACAAAGGTGGCCCTGGTTATAACGGTCCTGTCCCTACCTATGCTGGGGGAAGTAGTACTGGTCACACCTACGGCATCAAGTACTGGGAGATCGGCAATGAAGTCTATGGTGATGGAACCTATGGGTCTGCGTGGGAATTAAATAATAATCCGCATGGACCAACCGCCTATGCTAACACTGTGGTTGCGGATAGTAATGCGATGAAGGCCGTCGATCCTACCATCAAGACCGGTTTAGTGCTCACTACACCGGGCAACTGGCCCGATGGTCTCACCAGTTCCATTTCTCCAAAACCCTGGAACGACACCGTTCTGCCGATTGCCTGCCCCTCCATTGACTTTGTGATCATCCATTGGTATCCAGGTAGCTCATCTGCATCAGCTACGCTGGCAACCACCAGCCAGATCCCAACGATAATCTCTTCGTTGCGTTCGAAGATCAATCAGTACTGTGGCTCGCGGGCAAGCTCTATCCAGATTATGGTGACGGAAATTAATGGAGGCGAAGCCGCGAGTGGTCAGCAGGCGAGCGCCATGTACCTCGCGTTGTTCGAGGACGATGCATTTATGGGCATGCTGGAGAACGGTGTGGCCAACCTCGATTATTGGCTGGTGCATGACGACCTGCTGGCAAGTGGCTCGGAAACACCCTACCCACCATATTACGCTCTCCAGATGCTGTCTCATTTAGGCGTTGCTGGTGATACGATGGTCTCATCCTCGTCGAGTCAAAGCCTGGTGGCAGTCCACGCAGTTAGGCAAGCTAATGGCAAGCTGGCGGTGCTACTAGTCAACAAAGATCCCAGCAATAGTTACACGGTCTCTCTGGGACTCAACGGCTATAGCGCGAACTCGGCTGCGACGATCTACACGTATGGAACGAACGGCGGTGGGATTACTTCAACGACGGGTTCGTCCTCCAGTGTGACCGTCGCCCCTTACTCGCTAACGACCGTGGTGTTACAGTCGGGCAGCAGTGGCGGAAGCACGCCAACGCCAGGAACAACGCCGACGCCAAGGCCAACGCCAGGAACAACGCCGACGCCAACCCCAACACTAGTGAGTGGTAATGCTAGTTGCAAAGTAAGCTACTCAGTGAATCAGTGGCAAGGTGGCTTTACGGGGAACCTTACTATCACCAATACCAGCAGCAGTGCCCTGAGCGGTTGGATGCTGAAATTCACCTTCCCCAACGGCCAGCAGGTCACGCAGGGATGGAATAGCATCTTTACGCAATCGGGAGCGAATGTCACCATGACCAATACCAGTTACAACGCCACGCTTGCGGTGGGAGGTTCGGTCAGTGCTGGCTTCAACGGGAGCTGGAGTGGTAGTAATTCGCGTCCAACAGGATTCACACTTAATGGTAATGTTTGCAGTATAGCGTAATGCTGCTTGGATCATGACAGGTGAATTTCTGGAACTTTTATAAAGAGACGCTGTGTTTCTATAGAAGAAGGGGAATCCATAACTGTTAACAAGCGGAGGTCATTCAATCTTGGCTGTTGGAGCCAGGCGAAATAGATTCAAATATCTTAGATCGCTATCGATGAGCAGTTAGCTTCCGAATGGGGAATGATTGTTTTACTAGCATCCGTTTTTGAATGATCTCGTGTTTCTGGGCAGCAGTGTGGCATCCCTATTTCTGAATCTTGATGCGTGCAAGAGTAGCAGTGGTGCAAGGCCCTGTCTGGATAGTTGCAAAAGCCAGGGCAATTGCTTTCTCCGAGAAGCAATTGCCCTGGTTGCTTTGTCTATCAGCTAGTGGGAGAGCCATTGAGGTCTTTTCTCTAAATCAGCCCCGGTTTTGGTCAGAACCTTTTTTTATTCCTCCCCTCATTTCTCGTTTATAATATTGGGTAGTTCTAGCAAGTAGCTAGCAGAGAAG